>JAYTWA010000222.1:0-7658 GCA_043743675.1 Sphingomonadales bacterium | reverse complement strand
ACCTGCGTTTCCATTTCGCTTGGTGCGGCGCCCGGCTGGGTAATCGTCACCATTGCGGCGGGAAAATCAATATCAGGGCTATCGTTGATACTCATCCGTATGAACGACAAAGTGCCCGCCAGCAGAAGCGCGACAAACAGTACAATAGGCGCAACCGGATTGCGGATTGCCCAGGCCGAAATGTTACGGAAACTCATCGGTTGGCAATCCTATTCTGCATCAACTGGGCGACTTTGCTTTCTGAGGTATAATCACTTCGCCGGGGTTGAGGAAGGCACCGGCGCTTAAAACCACAGCTTCCTGTCCGCTGAGACCCGTCAGGATCGTGACGCCACGATCATTGACGTCGCCAACTTGAACATCGCGACGCTCGACCTTGTTCCCTTTACCCACGATAAAAACAAAACTGCCCTTGCCATCATTCTGCACCGCAGATTCGGGGAGCAGCGGCACATCAGCGACGCCGCTGGTGATAGTCGCCGCAGCAAAGCCACCAGGGCGCAACGCTTTGTCATAGGGGACTGCGATTCGAGCAATGCCCTGTCGCGATTGTGGATCAATGACGGGAGCGACTTGCCAGATTTGTCCCTTAAACCCTTGCGTGCCGCCGACTGGCGTAACTGTTGCCTGCTGGCCAACCGACATACGCGCGAGATCACTTTCGCCGAGCCTGGCGAGTAATTCGATTTCGCCACCCTTGGCCATGCGAAACAACATACCCGATCCACCGCTGACAATTTGACCCGGTTCGACTTTGCGTTCGAGGATCAAGCCAGCGGCAGGCGCACGAATGTCTAGTCGCGAATTGCTGGCAAGCGACTGTTGATATTGTGCACGCGCGACGTTGACCCGAGCACGGGCTGAATCGCGGGTCGCGGTTTTGCGATCAATGTCTGCCTTTGAAATAAATCCGCGCGCGACAAGGGCCTGCGCGCGTTCGAGTTCAGATTGTGCAAGGCGCGCATCGGCTTCGGACACGGCAATTTGCGACCCTAAAGACGCCGCCTGTTGCGATTGCACACGACGATCAATGGTGGCGAGCACTTGCCCCGCGCCGACCCATTGGCCGGGTTCGACGAGCACGGCCGCAACCATGCCACCTTCGCCCGCGACACCCACTGGCATTTCGCGCCGCGCCGCCAGATTGCCTGTTGCGGATACAATGCGGTCAACGGTTTGGCGACCGGGCACAACAACAGTAACCGTCGGCGCTTGCTTGCCACCTTTGGCACCAATCTCAGCGGGCTTTGCGCCGCCGCCAAACATATACCAAGCGCCCGCAATCACGAGTGCTGCGACTGCCAACGCCGCGATGATAAGATTACGCCGCCGCTTGCGCTGGGCAAATTCAGTGTCATCGATCAGGTCGATGGTTGATCCCTTGGTCGAAAAACCGGATTCGAAATTCATTGCCAAACGCCTTTGCCACCATGTCGAAAGCTATCGACGAAGTGTATTACATCAATAGATCACTTGGCTCAAGCCTAACCTTAAGCAAAGTTTACGCTGCAACGCATCATAGCGTTATCAATGCTGACAGGGCAAGGACATAAGGACCAAACACGGCGATGTTCAGCCCCGATGCAGCCAGACTCTGCTCAGCACTATTTATCGTTGGATTATCAACGCTGAAGGAGAATGACGATGATGAAAACAGTTGCGCTCGCTGCGGCCATGGCGGCTTTGCCGGTGGTCGCTATGGCCGATGTCACGGGACCAACCGTTAGTGGGACACGGCTCGATATTGTTGCGCAGGGGTCCGTCAAACGTGTGCCTGACGTCGCGATTATCTCGGCAGGGGTCATTACAACTGCGCGTGATGCAAAGTCTGCCATGGCAAGCAATGCGGCAGCAATGGCACGTGTGCTGGCGGCGTTGCGTGGCGCTGGTGTTGCCGAACGCGATCTGGCGACGGCACAAATTGGGCTAAACCCGCAATATCGTTATGTTGAAAACCAGGCACCGATCGTGACGGGGTATCAGGCAAACAACAGCGTCACAGTGCGCTTCCGTGACATCGCCAAATCAGGCGCAATTCTGGATGCGCTCGTTTCTGCGGGCGCAAACCAGATCAGCGGACCAACACTGACACTAGACAAGCCTGAAGCCGCACAGGATGAAGCGCGCATCGACGCTATCAAGACAGCGCGTTCGCGGGCCGAACTTTATGCCAAAGCATCGGGACTGACGGTAAAACGAATCGTGGCGATCAGCGAAACGAATAATATTTCGGGACCAATGCCGATGCCTTACATGCGTGCCCAAATGGCCGATGCAGCGCCAAAGTCGGAAATTGTGCCGGGCGAACAGGAAATTGGCGTTTCGGTGACGGTCACGTTTGAGTTGAGCTAATGTAGTCTAGCGAATCTTGCCACCTAGGACCAAATTTAAGATCCCGAGGAGCAGAACCGCGCCTGCAAAAGCCGTCAGGTAGCCACCGAAAGCGCCCATTCGAAGAAACGGGGCAAACAATGCGCCGCCGATATAGGATCCGACAACGCCGACAATGATGTTCAGCAGGATGCCCTGTTGTGCATCAGTGCGCATCGCGACGCTGGCCAGCCAGCCGATGATGCCACCGACAACCAGCCAGATAATTATGCCGAATAACATGTTTGCCTCCGCGTGCGCTGCAACATCCGATGCCGCGCACGCGCAAGGGCGTCAATATTTCTGCTGGCGTTCGTAGAGCGATTTATAATGCTGGATGCGAGTCACGCGAAGTCCCGGCATGCCCGAACGGTCAATGGCGCGTTGCCACCCGGCAAATTCTTCAACTGTTAGGCCGTAACGATCGCAAACATCATCGACTGAGAGCAGTCCGCCATTAACGGCAGCCACAACTTCAGCTTTACGGCGTACAACCCAGCGTGTTGTCCCCGCTGGCGGTAATGTAGCCAGCGTTAAAGGCTCTCCCAACGGACCAATGACTTGTGCAGGTCGTATTTTCTGGTTCTCGATCATTTAGTCCCTCACAGACACCAACGGGTGCCAAACGCTCATCCGATAGGAACGCTTTAACAACACGGGCTTGAAGATAGGCTGAAACGCCAAGGTAAACGGCGTGGTCATATTAGTTTACGCGGAATTACGGGATTTGCAGGTTTGTCGCTGAACTGGTGTGTCGTGGCGTTGGATGGTCCGGCAGGTGCAAAAATATCAAGCAGCGGATCGCTTGCGACAACTGTATTTTCCGATTGTGTCCGTGCCTGCGTTAACGCGGTGCGACTCGATCCTTGACGTGCGCTAACCTCGGCGAGCAACACCAAAAGATCGGGCGTATCCGTTTTTACAGATGCCTTGCGGCGGCGGGCGAAGCTCATATCCATATCCGCCGCTATGCACATGATATGGTGAAGACGGGGTAAACCATGACATTTTTGCTGCACCCCGTTATGACGGTGCCGATGGAAAATCTGTTTCAACTTGGCAGCATGGCAGGCAAGCGCATTGTTGTAGCGATGTCGGGTGGCGTCGATTCGTCGGTGGTGGCGGCATTGGCTGCGCGGTCAGGCGCGGAAACGATCGGCGTTACACTGCAACTTTATAATCACGGTGAAGCAACCAAGCGTCCAGGGGCATGCTGTGCTGGGCAGGATATTCGCGATGCCCGCGCCGTCGCCGATTCGCTCGGCATCGCGCATTATGTTTTCGATCATGAAACCCGATTTCGCGATTCGGTCATCGACGGGTTTGCTGACGAGTATCTCAGCGGCAGGACGCCAATTCCTTGCGTCCGTTGCAACATGGGCGTGAAGTTTACTGATCTGTTCCGCCTGGCGCGTGAACTTGGTGCGGATTGCCTTGCCACCGGACACTATGTTCGGCGGGTCGTCAGCCGCGACGCCCCCGAACTGCACCGTGCCATCGATCCGGCGCGCGACCAGAGCTATTTCCTGTTCGCCACGACGACGGCGCAGCTTGATTATCTGCGCTTTCCATTGGGCGGTATGGAAAAGCCTGCTGTTCGCGCGATTGCCGCTGAACTGAATCTGGGCGTTGCGGCCAAGCCTGACAGTCAGGACATCTGCTTTGTTCCTGATGGCGATTATGCGGGACTGGTCAAAAAACTCCGTCCCGAAGCCATTGCGGGCGGCGACATAGTTGACCAGTCGGGCCGCGTGCTCGGCCAGCATCAGGGGATTGTCGGTTTCACTATCGGCCAGCGACGCGGGCTCGACGTCGGTGGACAAGTTGAACCACTTTATGTTGTCCGCCTTGACCCCGAAAGCCGCCGCGTGATTGTTGGACCGCGCCGCGCCCTTGCCGTCTCATCTGCGCGACTATCCGAAATCAATTTGATCGGTGCTGATTATTCGGGGTCGCTGAGCGCCAAGGTGCGGTCGATGGCCAAACTCGTCTCGGCTCGGCGAGATGGCGATTGGCTGCACTTCGATGCGCCCGAATATGGCGTGTCGCCCGGCCAAGCCGCCGTATTTTATGCCGGCGAGCGCGTTATCGGCGGGGGTTGGATCGAAGAAACCGTCGCAACTGAATTAGCGCAAGCGGCTTAGCCTAACTGGCCTCGGTTGGTTTTGACTGCAGCTGGATATAGTTTTCAATCCCCATTTGCCGGATCATGTCGAACTGCTTTTCGAGCGTGTCGACATGCTCTTCTTCGCTGCTGAGGATATAGGCGAAAAGGTCGCGTGAGACGAAATCACGGATACTTTCGCAATAGGCAATGGCATCGCGGAGCGGGGGTAAGGCCTCTTCCTCAAGCGCGTAATCGGCTTTCAGAATTTCCTCGACATTTTCGCCGATGCGCAGACGGCCCAGCATCTGGAAATTGGGCAGCCCGTCGAGAAACAGGATGCGCTCGGACAGCTTGTCGGCATGCTTCATTTCGTCGATTGATTCGTGGCGTTCAAATTCGGCAAGTTTCGCCACACCCCAATTGTCGAGCATCCGGTAATGCAGCCAATATTGATTGACCGCCGTCAGCTCATTCTTGAGGCAGATATTCAAATGCTCAATGACCTTTGGGTCGCCCTTCATACCGATGCTCCTGTTCAAACATCGTCATAGCAGATGGGCACGCACTGTAAATGGCAGATTTCCGCCAATTTCGCTAATGAGAATGCTAAGCAGCCGCGCGTTCGGCCTGAATGATTTCGCGGGCAAAGGGCAGGCACTGGCCGCACTGCACTAGGCAGCCGAGCCGTTTATAAGCACATTTGGGATGGGCAGAACCCGCACGCACGGCATCACGAATTTCATTCTCGCGCAGCGCATTGCAAATACATACAACCATAATGCTCTCCTAATGCGAAACGAATAGCAAGCATGATAATCATTCGCAATAGCGAAATCGCTAACGTTGCATTGGTTGCAGCTGCCAGCGCGCGAGGCTGCGCCACAGCCATTCGACAGGGCCATATTGAAAGCGCGCCAACCAGGGCTTTGACCAGAGCAGCATGAGTGCCCAGATGGCGACGACCGCGAGATAAAGCTGGGCGCGGCCCAAGTAGCCAAACCAGCCAAAGCCGTAGCCATAAAAAAACGTCGTCGCGATCAACGTCGCGCCAAGGTAATTAGAAAGCGCCATGCGGCCGATGGCTTCGAGGTGTGACGCAAATGTGTGCGCACGGTCGGATTTAACGACCAAGATGATGACGGCGGCGTGCGCGGCGGCGATGAACGGGCGCAGGAAAAAGCTGCCCGCGTCACACAAAGCCAGAATTGCGGGATCAAAACCTGATGTGCGGAGGATATTGGCAAGCCGTAAAGTGAGCGGCGCTGCAACCAAATACCCTGCCCCGACAACAATCGCATAGGACCGGTTCGACCACGCGCCGCTCAAAAAGCGATTGCGGAAAAGCAATATCCCCAACGTCATAAACGCAAATATCTCGGGCATCGTCACAGGCGTTAAAAAGGTCTGGAAAAAGATTGTTGTTGGTGCGCGCGTTTCGAACACGGATTTAATGTCGCCGCGATAGCCTTTGAGTTCCGCGACGGCCTCTGCCTTGCTTGGCTGCTCTTTCGCCTTGCGTTTTTCCCATGCAGCGATTGCGTCCGGTGTCGCGTTGGGCGCTGTCGCCGCAGCGCGAATTGGCGCAAGCTCTGCATAATGGCCGACGTAGCTGGCTGCCTGCAACGCAAACATTGCCGCAAAAAAAAGCCACAGCGCACGAGGTTGCCAGCGCCAGAACAGGAACCCGAGCGTCCCGCCAATGGCATATTGCACCAATATGTCGCCATACCAGAAGCACCATGCGTGGATCATGCCAATGATGAACAACCAGAACATCCGCCGGTAATGCGTCATCGCCGGGCCAGGACCGTCCGCGTTTGCCTCCGCCCGCTCGGCGATCACCACCATCGACGCGCCGAACAACATCGTGAACAGCGCGCGGAATTTCCCTTCCGAAAAAACATAGTTGATTGTCCATACGGCCCAGTCTGCGGGGCCGTTCAACCCGTAATAGGCCGGGTTGATATAGGCGTAGCCGGGCAGACCGAGTGCGACGATGTTCATCAACAATATACCCATCACCGCCATACCGCGCACGACGTCGAGCGTACGGATGCGCTCGAGGGGTAGCGTCACCTCACCCGTCCATCAGCGCGGGGAAGAAGCCTTCATGCGCGTCGCGGATGTCGGCGAGGGGGATGCTTTGCACGCCGCCCCGGTCGATCATGTCAAAGCCGACCGCATCGCCGCCGGTTTGTCCCAACGGGATTGAAAAGATATTCGCATCAGTCGCGCGGGCGCGAACAGCGGCAGCATCGCGGGTGGTAACGATGAAACGCCCCTGGTCTTCGCCAAACAGGATGGCGGCGGGATTGGGGATTTGGGGCACGACGGGGACGATGGCGCCGATACCGCTGGCAAGCGCCATTTCCACGAGTGCAACAGCTGCGCCACCATCCGAACAGTCATGAACTGCAGTGACGAGGCCATCGGCGATCAGCGACCGGATCAATTCACCCGCGCGCCGTTCAGCGGCAAGATCAACCGGCGGGGGCGGGCCTGCTTCAAGTCCCAGGCATTCGCGCAGCCAGACAGATTGACCGAGGTATCCGACCGTGTGGCCGAGGATGAGTATATCCTCGCCAGCGGCCTTGAACGCGATGGTTGCGGCTTTTGACCAGTCCGGCATCATGCCTACCCCGCCAATCGCGGGCGTCGGCAAAATCGCACTTCCGCCGCCCGTCGCCTTGCTCTCATTATAAAGACTCACATTTCCGCTCACGATGGGGAAGTCCAAGGCGCGGCAGGCGTCGGCCATGCCCTCCAGACAGCCCACAATCTGCGCCATGATTTCGGGGCGCTGCGGGTTGGCGAAGTTCAGGCAGTTGGTGATCGCAAGCGGTGTCGCGCCGACCGCGCTCAAGTTGCGATAGGCTTCGGCGACGGCCTGTTTCCCACCCTCATAGGGGTCGGCATAGCAATAGCGCGGGGTGCAATCGGTGGTGATTGCGATGGCTTTGCCGCCTTCTTGTCCAATTGGGCCGTGAATACGCACGACCGCCGCGTCGCCGCCGGGCGGCTGGACCGTGTCGCCGCCGACTTTCTGATCATATTGTTCCCAGATCCAGCGACGCGACGCGATGTCGGGGCTGGCCATCAGTTTCAGCAAATCGGCTGCAATGTCCATGCTTTCTGGGATGTCGCCGAGTGGTTTGACGTTGGCCCATGCTTTATAATCCTC
>JAYTWA010000221.1:0-3787 GCA_043743675.1 Sphingomonadales bacterium | reverse complement strand
GCCAGCGATGAAAACATCGTCGAGGCAACGCCCGCATGACTGCGCATCCCGACGCCAACGACCGATATTTTGGCGACTTTCGTATCGTGCACCAGATCGGCGTAGCCAATCGCATCTTTGCCGGTTTGCAGCACGTCAAGCGAACGCGCGAGTTCGGACGCGGGCACGGTGAAGGTCACATCGGTAGAGCCCGTCGAATGCGCGATATTCTGGATAATCATATCGACATTGATACTGGCCTCGGCCAGCGGCGCGAAGATTGAGGCAACCGCGCCGGGGCGATCGGGCACTTTGGTGAGCGTAATTTTGGCTTCGTTCTTGTCATGCGCGATGCCGGTGATGAGTTGCTGTTCCATATCAAAATTCCCGATTTCGTCTTCACTGACGATCATAGTTCCCGGCAAATCCGCTGCATTGCGATCATCAAACGATGAAAGCACCTGAATGCGGACATTTTCCTTCATTGCCAAACTCACTGACCGCGTTTGCAGCACTTTTGCGCCCACACTGGCAAGTTCAAGCATTTCTTCATACGTCACACGCAGCAATTTGCGCGCGCGCGGCACAATGCGCGGGTCGGTCGTGTAGACGCCGTCCACATCCGTATAGATGTCGCATCGGCCGGCTTTAATGGCTGCTGCAACGGCAACCGCCGACGTATCCGATCCGCCGCGTCCTAATGTGGAAATATTGCCTTCAACCGACAGGCCTTGAAAGCCGGGGATCACGGCGACTTGGCCGCTTGCCAATGAACAGAGAAGCGCATCGGCGTCGATACCTTCGATCCGTGCCGAGGCATGGGCCGACGACGTGCGAATGGGCAATTGCCATCCCATCCAGCTGTGTCCGTTGACGCCAATCGCTTGCAAGGCAATGGCGAGCAATCCCGC
The DNA here is from genome assembly GCA_043743675.1 of Sphingomonadales bacterium. Classification (GTDB taxonomy): domain Bacteria; phylum Pseudomonadota; class Alphaproteobacteria; order Sphingomonadales; family Sphingomonadaceae; genus Sphingomonas_O. Next base: position 2,897 of record JAYTWA010000221.1, on the reverse strand, counting down.
CGTCACTTGTTCGCCCGACGCCACCACAACATCATATTCGCGCGGATCGGCAAGCGGGCTGGCTTCTTTGCAGAAACCCACAAGCCGGTCGGTCTCGCCCGCCATTGCACTGACGACGATCGCGACTTCGTGCCCCGCGTCGACTTCGCGCTTTACGCGCGCGGCGACGCTGCGGATGCGCTTGATCCCCGCCATTGACGTGCCGCCGAATTTCATCACGATCCGCGCCATTGCGCTTAACTTCTCCCTTGGGCTTTTGCGTTGAGGGCTGATAGAAAGGGACCATGGCGAACGCAACCATAACGAATATTGTCCCCCACGAAGCTGAGCATTTCGGCAGCATGGCCGCCGACTGGTGGAATCCGCGAGGGTCATCGGCGATGCTGCACCGGCTGAACCCCGTGCGGCTGCGCTATATTCGCGAACAAGTGGACGCGCATTGGCATGGTGACCCGAAAGCGCGAACGCCTTTGTCGGGGAAGCGCGTGCTTGATATGGGCTGTGGCGCGGGGTTGCTCGCCGAGCCGCTGACGCGGATGGGTGGGATCGTAACGGGCGTCGACGCCGCGCATGAAAATATTGTCGTGGCCAAAGCTCATGCGGCGCAATCGGGGCTGAATATCGATTATCGCGCGGGTGAAATCGAAGCTGTGGCGGGCCAGGCATTCGACCTGATCACTTGCCTTGAAGTGATCGAACATGTCGCCGATCCCGCGAGCTTTGTTGCGGGACTGGCAGAGCTACTCGCACCCTGCGGCCTGCTCATTCTTTCAACACCCAACCGGACGGCGCTTTCCAAGCTCGCTATCATTCGCGTCGGCGAAACCATTGGCGGCATCCCGCCGGGCACGCATGACTGGCATAAATTTCTGACGCCCGATGAGCTTGCAGGTCATGTGACAGCGGCGGGTTTGATCGTGGCTGACCAACGCGGGCTGTCGTTTGACCCGATCAAGGGGTTTCATGTTTCGGAAAAAATGCAGCTTGATCATTTCCTGGTTGCACATGCGTAGCACAGTGCTGCTGGTGCTCCTCGTCGCGTGTTCAGCCAATCCGCGCGCGATCAACGAACGCGATATGCAGGGCGTCTTCTCTGCCGATGCCACTCCGGGCAGCCGTGCCCTTATGGTTCAATTCCTTAACGATGGCCGTTTTGGCGGTGACAAGCCCGAGCCGGGGGGCGTCATCACCACGCAAGGCTATTGGCGGATTGGCGCGGTTGATCCCAAACGCACCTGCACAATCATCGAAACCAAACCCAGCCAAGGCGAATGGCGCGAAGGCTTTTGCGCTTCCATCGAAAACGAACGGACCGCACTGAATTGTAAGGGCGAGGGCGAAGCGCGCACCTGCCTGATGACGCGCCGACCGGGCAAATGGGTGTTACCCCCCGCGAAGTGAAAGCCGCGACTGCATCCGCGCCAGATAGCGCGCGAGAATGTCGATTTCGAGATTGACTGAAGACCCCGCCTTTAACGCACCCAGTGTCGTCATTGCTGACGTGTGCGGGATAATGTTGAGCGTGAAATGCGCGGTCCCGTCGGGCTGGTCGGCGACTTCGTTGACCGTCAGGGATACGCCATCGACCGTAATTGAGCCCTTCGCCGCAACATAGGGCGCAACAGCATCGGGTGCCGCGATGACCACGCGCCAACTGTCGCCGACGGGATCGAACGACACGACATGGCCAATGCCATCGACATGGCCGGTGACGATATGCCCGCCCAACTCGTCACCAATCTTCATCGCGCGCTCAAGGTTCAACTTGCCACCCGCCACCCACAACCCTGGCGCGGTGCACGACACGCTTTCACCCGACATGTCGATGGCGAACCAGCCTGCCCCTTTGTCGACCACGGTCATGCAAGCGCCTGAACAGGCAATCGATGCGCCCATCGCGACGGTTGCCGTGTCATACGTAGTGTCGATCACAATGCGCAGGTCACCGCGCTGTTCGACGTTGCGGATGGTGCCGATGTCTGTGATGATACCCGTGAACATAGCTCTTAATCCCGCACGCGTTCGTAAATGTCGAGCCGGTCCGCACCTAGCATCCGTGAATCGACCGCACGCCAGCGGCCATGCGCGTCTGACAGGGCTGTCAGACCGATGTCGTGCAAGCCTGGTTCGCCCCCGCCAATGAGAATCGGCGCGCGATAGATGAGGAGGCGATCAACCAAGTCGGCCTTCAGAAATGATGAAGCCGCGCCCGCACCGCCTTCGACGAGCAGATGGTCGGCGGGGAGGGTAGTGATGGCGTCAGGGGTGGCAACCAAGCCCCACCCCTCGGGCGCATCGCCCGAACTCAAAACATAGCGTGCGGGACTTCGCCCCTCGAGCCCCGCCACTCTGACATCGAGCCGCGGCGCATCCGCCTCAAACGTTCCGCGTCCAACAAGAATTGCTTCAACCCGCGACCGCTCCAGATGGCCATGCGCGCGCGCTTGCGGCCCAGTGATCCACTGGCTTTCACCATCCGCACGCGCAATGCACCCGTCGAGCGATAGCGCGAGTTTTAGCGTCACATGCGGGCGCCCAAAGCGTTGCCGCGTCAGAAACCCGGCCATCGCGCGTGCCGCGGCGACCGCTTCGATGCCTTCGACGACTGCAATACCAGCATCGCGCAATCGTGCCGCGCCACTACCATCGGTGCGCGGGTCCGGATCGCGTGCCGCTATAACGACGCGCTGGACACCTGCCTCGACAATCAAATCGCTGCACGTTGGGCCCCGCGCGCTGGCATGCGCGCACGGTTCCAAGGTCGTATACAAAACCGCACCGCGCGTAGCTGAGCCCGCTTGAACCAAAGCAACCGCTTCGGCATGCGGCCGGCCCCCATCGCTGGTCAACCCGCGCCCGACAACATATCCGTCTTTGACAATCACGCACCCGACATT
>JAYTWA010000220.1:0-1611 GCA_043743675.1 Sphingomonadales bacterium | reverse complement strand
GCATGGTCGGGGAGTTCGACGAGATCGCCAGCGGTCACATCCAGTGCGGCGGCAATCCGATTGAGCCAGCCAACCGATACGGTGCGTGTGCCGGTCTCTAGGCGTCCAATTGTTTGCGCGGTTGTTGGCGGTGTGCAGCGTTCGGCGACATCAAGCAGGGTCAGACCCTTGGCGCGGCGTACTTCGCGGATACGAGTGATCATGATCTTGCCTTTTAGTAACCAAACAGGATTTATCCTTTCCTACAGCCTTGTTCGCGTGGCAAGTTAATTTTCGTGATTCGGGAGAGATTGTCATGCTGCAACGTGAAATGGTGGAAACGCGGGTGCCATCAGGGCGAACCCTTACGGTCAATATTGCAGAGTCACCCTTGTCATGGTTGCGGGCGCGAAATCTGGTTGATGCGCGGCAATTTGAATCGGGCGAGCGGCTGCGCGCCGACTATGAAATGGCTTCGCTTGGGCCGAGTGTGACAATGCGCTGGGATGCCAGTCCGACAGCGAGCGGACGGCGCGGCGCGCCAACGGGGATTGATCCGACAATGGCTCAGATCGACGCAAAACGGCGGTTCGAGCGGGCGATTGAATCTGTAGGGCGTGGATTATCGGACATATTGTGGCGGATCGTCTGTGCAGGCGAGTCACTGCCGACAGCGGAAAAGGCAATGGGTTGGCCAACGCGGTCGGGACGGGTGGTTTTGTCGCTGGCGCTGGACAGATTGGGGGATGCTTATGATTTGCGTTGAGCTTTTGCTTTTTCGCCACATGGCTTGCGCGGCGTCAGTTTCGGGTCGGGATTAACCGTGACCCCCGCTTTTTCCAGCATGTCGCCGAATTCGGGATCGGCGACATAGCAATCGAAATCATGACCATGCGGTTTGTTGGCAATCGGGAACGCGCGCATGACTTTCCACCGCTTGCCAAGCGTTTCACCAAGGTCTGGTTTGAAGCCAAAATCAGTCGCATTGTACCAGTTTGATGGCAGGATGAATTTGCCGAGGACGCTGTCTTTTTCATTCAACGTGTAGCCGAAGAACGTTACTTCGGAACGCAACGGGCGGACGTCGACGCAGCCATCCGCTTCCATGATACGTGCGGGACGGCGGGTGACGTCGGCACGGCTGAAATCGATGCAGCCAATGGCGGGCGCGAGCATAAGCAGGCGGATGCGATTGCCGGTGCTAGTGGGCAAGGCAGCGGGTCGGAGGAAGTTCGGGCTGCCGTCGACACCGTCGGTCAAGTCAAAATCAAGCCGTTCGGTTTTGGTCAGAAAGCCGTCTGAAAATGGCGGGTTGGATAGCGCACTGAGCGCAACCGATGCGCCGCGGCTGTGCGAGATCAGGAAGATGTCTCGGTTGTTTGCGATTGCCAAAATACGGCGCAAGCCGCGCGAACCGGCGGTCTGGCTGTTACCGGTGGCTTTGCTCCAGAAGGCAAGCGGTGCCAGGCTGAAGGCGTTTTTCGAGGGTAGTTTGACAAGCCCGTCCCAGAAGAATTCGATCACGCCGTCGCCAGGATTGAGGGCGACGCGGTCGCGGATGCGGCGATAAGACTCGCGGGCATCTTCCTCGTCAGTGTTGAACCCGTGGATGAGGATAAACAAGCGAGGGTG
>JAYTWA010000219.1:0-2740 GCA_043743675.1 Sphingomonadales bacterium | reverse complement strand
CCTGCTCAGCTTTGCGATTGGCCGCAAAATGGTGCTGATGCCAAAATGGGATGCGTTGCGCGCAATGCAGCTAATCGATGCCGAAAAAATCACTAATTTTACCGGTGTTCCGTTGATGAGCTGGGAAATCATGAACCATCCCGACCGCAACCAATATGATCTATCGACGATTCAGACCTTTGCAGCCGGGGGTGCCCCGCGGCCCCCCGAACATGTTCGCCGCTTGAATGATGAACTGCCCGCGCCGCCTGCACTTGGGTATGGCCTGACTGAAACCAACGCGGTCGGATGCGGATCATTTTCAACCAACTATCTTGAAAAGCCCAATTCGACCGGGCGCGCCTACCGCCCGTTGGTCGATCTCGCGATCCTCGACGATGCCGGAAAACCGGTGGCACAAGGCGAACGTGGCGAAGTCTGCATCCGCAGCGTTGCAAACTTCTCTGGTTACTGGGGACGCGAAGATGCCACCCGCGACGCGATGACCGCCGATGGTTATTTCCGAACGGGCGACATCGGCACGTTTGATGCTGACGGCTATTTGTTCATCGTCGACCGCAAGAAAGACATCATCATTCGCGGTGGCGAGAATATCAGCTGTCAGGAAGTCGAAGCCGCAATTTACGCGCACCCCGCCGTTGCCGAAGCCTGTGTATTCGGCCTGCCTGACGAACGGTTGGGCGAAATTGTTGGTTCGGTAATCCACTACCACCCCGGCGAGCATGTCAGCGACGAAGCGCTCTTGTTCTTTTTGGCCGAACATCTCGCGCCGTTCAAAATGCCGGTAAAGATATGGGTGATGCCTGATCCGCTACCCCGACTGGGGACCGAAAAGATTGACAAAGTCGGCCTTCGCAACCGGTTTCGCGCGCAATATGCGATAGCCTAATGATGAAACTTACGACGAACCGTGCAAACTTGTCGTTGAATTGAGTTTACCCGACTGCTAGCCAAGCCTCTCACGATCAGGAGAAGTCCATGACTATCGCCGAAACGTTACGCCGTGAACGCTCGCCGGGGGGCAAGTTGGGGATTGTCATCCTCATTGGTGCGCTGCTCAGCATTCCACTTTTTTCGATCTATCTGCTCAACTGGGACCGGCAGAATCAGTCCGAAACCGCGAGCACATCGATTGTCGAAGGCTGGGGCGGGCCACAGACGATTGCGGGTCCAGTGCTTGTTGTTCCCTATCAGGCACAGACGACCGAGACCGTTGAAGAAAGCGGCAAGCAAGTCACCAAGACATCGACTGTGTGGCGCGAATTGGTGCTTTCACCCGAAGCCGCGACGCTCGACACCAAGATCGCGCCCGAACGACGCAAGCGCTCGATATACGAAGCTGTTGTTTATGAAACAACGCTAACCGGGCGCGCGCGTTTCGTAATGCCATCGGACCTAGAAAGGATCGGGGTTCCGGTCGCGTCCCTCGTGTTTGCGCGCGCCGAAATCCGTTTCGGTTTGTCCGATGCGCGTGGCCTGTTCGGCACGCCGCCAGCGGTGCGCATTGGCGAAAAGGCATTAAAACTCGAGCCCGGACACGGCCTTGGCGCAACCGGCGGATCGGGTTTCTTTGCTTGGATCGATGCCTCTGCATTGCCCACGGGACCGATGATAGCCAATTTTGACTATCGTTTCCGCGGCAGTGAATCCGTAACATTGGCCCCGCGCGCAGGCGACACGACGTGGAACGTGACCTCGCCGTGGCCGAGCCCCAGCTTCCAAGGCGGCTTTCTGCCGACAACACGCAGTGTGAGCGACAAGGGCTTCACCGCAACCTATCGCGTTGGCAATCTCGCGCTTGGTCAATCATTGGTCAACGCCAGTGACGAGGCCGTGCAAGCTGCCTCGGGCCGCAAGGACAGCTATTCGGTGCAAACAAGCAATGGCGGCGCTTCAACGGGCATTGCCAGCATCAATCTGGTCCAACCCATTGACGTTTATTCCCAAGTGAACCGCGCGACCAAATATGGCTTTTTATTCATTGGCTTCACGTTCCTCGCACTGTTGATGTTCGATGTCATTGGTGGTGTACGCGTGGCGGGGGTCGAATATTTGCTCGTCGGTGTCGGGCTGGTGCTGTTCTTCGCGCTGTTGCTCGCTTTTTCCGAAGTGATTGGATTTACCTTCGCCTATATCGTCGCATCGGCGGGCATTATTGGATTGATTACGGCTTATTCGGCCGCAGTCCTCAAAAGCTGGAAACGCGCGGGTTATATCGGCGGATTGTTGACCGCGCTTTATGCGGTTCTCTACATTCTGCTCAGCCTCGAGGCCTATTCACTGCTAATTGGATCACTGATGCTCTTCGCGGCGCTGGCGGGGGTCATGTATGTGACCCGCAAACTCGATTGGGGCACACCACGCGAAGTGACGCTATAAATAACACCCGTCACCCCTGAAAAACCGGGGTGACGGGCGTTGTTTGCACTTGAACTTAACGCCGCACGTTGCAAATGGGATAGCAATACTCACAGGACAACCACCCGATGGCCGAACTAACCCTCCCCGCAAACAGCAAGATCAAGCCGAAGGGCCGCGTCAATAAAACGGCGGCAGGGGCAACGCGGGTCAAGAATTTTAAAATCTATCGTTATGATCCCGATAGCGGCGAAAATCCGCGCTACGATAATTTCGAAGTCGATCTTGATACGTGCGGGCCGATGGTGCTTGACGCGCTGATCAAGATGAAGGGCGAACAGGATTCGTCGCTCACCTTCCGCCGGTCCTGCCGCGAAGGGAT
>JAYTWA010000218.1:0-4205 GCA_043743675.1 Sphingomonadales bacterium | reverse complement strand
AGCGTGTTAGAACCGACGCCGTATACCCGATCGGGCACGATTCCTGGCAGGGATTGCAAACCGGCTGAAAGCGCACAGGCACTTGTCAGCCTTGCGGCGACGGTGCCCTTTGCCACCAGAAATGCAATACTGTTTTTTCCGCCGAACCGCTTCTGGTTTTCGAGAATTTGTTTGGTCAGCGGGCTGCGATTGGGTAGCGTTGAATCGAAATCGCTGACAAACTGGACATTGTGCAGGCCCGCGAGAAAGAACATCGAAACGAGAACGACAATCGCAATCGTTCGTCGCGGATAGACCGTAACCCATGTCCCTATTCGAGCGTACATTGTCTGTTTCCTTAAAATCCGGCGCGAAGGCCAATCATGACGAGATTATTGCCGCGCAAACGACCGAGATAACTCTCCGACGACCCGGCATAGCGTTCCAATAAAGCAGTGATCCGGACGCCATCGCGCAGCGCGTAGCTGCCCTTGATCTGGCCGAGCGCACCGCTGCCCGTAAAGCTGGCCCCGACCAGTTCAACACTGCCCCGGTCACCGGAAAATCCTTTGCGGATGCGGGCAAAACTGCCGAAGATTGCACCTTTCCAAGCACCGTTTATGGTTGCATTTCGCGCCGCCAGCGCACTCGTGCCCTCGGCGTGCGCGCTCACACGCAGCGCCGCCTGAACGATGATCGACCATTGGCCCGCAAAGCTGCGATCCACACCCAATGTTGCCGCGAAACGCGGAACTCGCGTAATCAGTGTGGTGACCCCTTCACGGTCATAAGCATAACCCGCAGCCTCGAACCGCAAGCCATAGTCGCCGATTGTGGTCGCAAGATCACCGCCGAGCATTTTCAGCCTAGGATAACGAAGCCGCAGGACGGGGCGCGGCGAAGCGCTTGTCAAATTGAGAATGGGCGTTCGGCTAGGCGCGGATGAATAAGTCACAGACCAATCTACATTTTGGCCAAAGTGCTCATAACGCACGGCAAAACTCTGTTCGCTGTGCGCCGGATGATCGTCAACAACAGTGAGACCCGGCTGAGATAATGCCTGCGGAAGGATTGTGGGACGAAATTCAGGCAACCAATGCAAGGCAATTGTGCCGCCTGCGAGGGGTACACTCATGCTGATGCTGGCAAGACCGCGACGGTTGTCTTCATCTTCATCAACCAGACGGCGCAAATCGCGAGAGCTAATGACATCCGTGGGATTGATCCGGTCTGCGCGCCCCCATACAAAAATTTGTCGCCCCGCGCTCAGTCGAATATCGCCGACTTTCAGGTCGACAACGGCTTCGCGAACGTCACCGCCGGGGTCTCCGATGCCTGATGGATTGAGGCCAGCCCAACCTTCAAATCGCAATGCGGCAACTTCGGACAAGTCAGCTTTCGCGCGGACCCAAATGTCCAGCGTCGGAACCGCATCGCCATCACGGTTCAGCCGATCACTGCTCCACAGCGCCAGACGCGCAGATGGTTCGGCCGTCACTTCGGCCTGAACCGGAGCAGCGGCCAGCAGCGCGACGAGAGCGGATGTGTACTTCACCCGCCGAGCGCATTTGGCGCGAGTTCGGCGTCGCCAACCGCTGTGTTCGCCCGAAAACTGCTGAATGCCATTGTAGAAACACTACCCGAGCGCATGTTGCGCATGGTGACGCGCATGGGCTGAACTTTGCGCCGCGCGGGGTCGAGAAGGCGAAGATCCTCGGCGGCATGTGATTTGAACAACGCGCCCGAAAGGTCGAAAAAATTGCAGCGAACAAGTGCTGCATCCGATTTGCGGATCCATGACGTGCGGCGCGAATAACCCGTATCCGTTGCCGTTCCCCGCGTTCCCGGCACACTGTCGATCCGCCAGCATTCGGCTGAACCGAGCGTTTCGGCACCGGCCAACGAATGGCGCCAGTCGCCGGGCTTGTGGCCTGTCACGTCGCCAAGGGAAAAGTCAGACCCCACCCACGGATCGGCGCGATTGGCAGAGACCAGCCGTCGCACGCGCCGGAATGCGGGAAGATAAAGCCACAAGTCGTCGCCCTTCTCCCTGCGTTCAACAGTCAGTGTCGCGACGCCGCGCATGTCTCCCGGACTGGAAAATCGCAAAAGTCGCGCCGATGATACGCCGCCATCGACGAGTTTCGTCATACCGGTTAGTTCGCGTTTCTGAACGGCCCCACTGCGCGATTGGATCATCAGTGTTGCAGCAAAACGTGCGCTAACGAAACGCGTGGCTTCGTGGCTCGCCGCCATCAATGCAGCAGCAGTTGGCGTCTCCGCTTGAGCACGACTGGCGAGAATAAGGCCCAACGCACCGATTCCGAATTGCCGACGATCAAGGGTGCACAGCCCGTTGCTTCTTTGCATGAAACTTCCTTGTCGATGCTCGTTTGACGAGGTATCGATGTGGACTATTCACGACACAGCGACTGTGAAGTGTTTCACGATTTCAATTTCTTGCGTTGATCGGCAAATGGGGAGCGCGCAGTGAACGATACCCTGTTGGCGTCTGCGACAGCGCTGGGTTTGCTGATAGATGCCGGCCTGTCAGATCGGTCGAGCGGCATTGGCGCGCGGACGGTGCAGCGCGGCCAAACCTTGATGCACGAGGGCGATGAAAGCGACACTGCCTGGTATGTTGTCAACGGCAGACTCCGTGTCTTTCGGATGTCAGCGGATGGCGCGATGGTCGCTCTTGCTCAACGTAGCACTGGCGACCTTATCGGTGAATTGAGCCTCATCGATGGCGAAACGCGCTGCGCGTCCGTGATCGCATTAGAGGATAGTCATGTCGTTTGGATCCCGCAGGCAACTTTCAATTCATGGCTGAAGACTGAAGTTATTTTCGCGTCGGCGCTGGTGTATCAATTGGCGCGGCAACTGCGCGAGTCTTCGGAAAAAACCTATGCTGTTGCTGCGGCACCAATCGCTGCAAGGCTTGCTGCCGAGTTGTTTCGTCTGGCCAGCCGAAATGCCAATAACTTGCTTTGCATTATCGACCTGCCATCGGTTACCGATCTTGCCGTTCGGATAAATGCGACACGGGAGTCCGTGTCCAAAACACTAAGCCTATGGCAAGCGTCAAATTGGGTGGACAAACAACGGCGATCATTGGTGATCGTCGACGCAGCGGCGCTGAGCGAACTGCTTGTTTAGCGAAGGTCTATCAAAGTTGAGCGGAGGCCTTGCGATAACCGTGCGAGATGCAGCCGAACAATGGGGTCCGCTGCGTCCAGCGCTTGAAAGCGCGCAAGCGATTGTGACGGATCAACATCGATCTCTTTCAGGGCGACCTCGGTTGCAACGTCGTTATCAGGATCGTGAGTGAGCGTGAGAAACGCCATTGGTTCCGATAAACCGCGAAGCCAAACCGACCCACCCGAACGCCACCCTGCGGGTTTGCCCGCAGCGAGATAGATCGCTTCGCTGATACATACTTGTGTCCCAAGCGCTGTATTCGCCGCTTCCAACTGCGCGGCAATATTTATCGTGGAGCCGTGCGCCGTATAATCCAGCCGCAGGCTTCCACCGAAATTGCCGACCAGCGCGGGGCCGAAATGGACACCAACCCTTGTCATGCCCAATGCTATGTCGGGCTGTGCTGCACGAGATTGCTTGGTGATGAGCACTATCTGTTTTGCACATGCAAGCGCTCTTTGGGCGGCGTCGCCCTGAACAATAGGCACGCCAAACAGCGCGTGGACACTATCACCGACGATCTTGTCGATTGTGCCCCCTGCCGCGACAATTATCTGGGTTATCTGGTCAAGATAGGCATTTAGAAATGGCTCTATTGCTTCCGGAGCCAGCCGTTCGATGAGCGCTGTAAACCCGGCAAGATCGGTAAAAAGTACCGCGACGTCGGCGCGCTGTGCTGCCGCGGTAACGAGATCGGGATCGCGTTCGAGCATTTTGACATAATCGGGCGCGAGGAATGTACCGAATACCTTGCGCACCGACTGTATCTGGGCGCGGCGATGCTGCCCCTCAAAGGCGAAGCCTGCCAGAAGCGACATCATAAGCGCCAGTCCGGTTGCGACCAGATTAATCATGATTTGACTTGATGCGAAAAGCGCCAAGGAGAACAGGCAGAGCGACACAAGGCTCACAAGAAAAATGATACTTTGAATCATTGTGGACAGCGCCGACCTGCCCAGCGCTAAGCCTATTCCGGTGGCTAAAATCACGCCAAGGACTGTCCATGGCCAAGCGGGTGGCGCTCG
>JAYTWA010000217.1:0-3127 GCA_043743675.1 Sphingomonadales bacterium | reverse complement strand
TTGCTAAGAGATATTTAGCTCAAGCGGCCAATGATACCGCTCAAAAGCGCGACCGGCGAGCTCAACATCATCAATGTAGGCAACGCCAAATTTCTCGACGACAGCACGCGACCCTTTATTGTCGGCATGGATAACAGACATAATCGTCGAATAGGACAACTGACTCTGTGCGTAGTCGTAGACGGCCCCGGCAGCTTCGGTCGCATACCCCTGCCCCCAATGCGCCTTGCCAAAAGTATATCCGAGCTCGGGCAAATGATCCACATCCACGCCGACGGGCGCATGCGCGCTGAAGAACCACCCTTTGCGCAAACGCCCCTTCGTTTCCGCCTTTTCGATAACGGCATCGCTCAGACCGCAACGACCGACGCGCGCGCCGTCGCTTTTGCGAACAACCGTCAGCTGACCAAGATTGGCGTTTTTATAGCTGTCCTGAATGTCCTGAAACCATATTTCTGTCTCCGTTGGTGGGCGCGGATTTCCAGCACCGATATAACGCGCGACATCGGGGTCAATATGAATACCAATGAAAAAATCCAGATCTGTGGGATTAATACGGCGGAGATAAAGCCGCTCCGTTTCAAGCGTTTCGGTATTGGCAAGAAGGGTCATTGCTGTGCATCCGCGCCATTCTCCACCGGCACTGGCACCACCGCATTGGCATCAAGCATTTCGGCAGCATCGTTGAGGGCTTCGGCCTCACTCCGGCTGACGCCACCAACATTGTCACTGTTCGGCGATCCACAGGCGGACAACAGCATGGTTAAGATCAATATTCTCATACGCACGTTATGCGCTGACAACGCACAATAAAAAAGGGGCCACCGTTTTCGGCAGCCCCTCTGAATTCAAAAAAGCTTCGGCGAAGCTTATTTCTTCATCGCGTCGCCAGCGGCTTCGATCTTGTTGCCCGCAGCCGACATGGCATCGCCGGTGGCGGCCTTCATTTTGTCAGCCGCTGTTGTCGCAACGTTACCAGCGGCGTCGGCAGTATTTGCAACAGCGCCCATGGCATTGTCAGTGGCCATATCGACGGTATTCATGGCGTCTGCGGTCGTCGCGTTAACGTCCGACATCATGGCATTGCCCGCTTCGGCGGTTTCGTTCGCAGCTTTGGGGCTGCATGCGACAAGGCCGAGTGTTGCGGCGGCGATGGCGACGATTGCGATTGTCTTCTTCATTGGCTTTCCCTCCTAAGGTAATTCTCACCAAAGCGATCCCGCTCCGGTCCAATGCGAAATATAGCGTCGCGACGTGGTTGGCAATATGCCGAGATCGTATCGCTTGTTGACCACATATAAAGAATTCTTTATATGCCTGACAATGATACCGCTCATCGACACTTTCCGGGCTTTGGCAGATCCAACGCGCCTGCGTATCGTGGCGCTCCTGCGCGCGATGGAGCTCTCTGTGGGTGAGCTTGCCCAAGTTCTGGGGCAAAGCCAGCCGCGCGTGTCCCGCCACATCCGCATCCTCGTCGATGCCGGGCTTGCCATCCGTCGCAAGGAAGGAAGTTGGGTCTTCCTTGCGCCTGCACCGTCGTCGTTCGCTGTCCCGCTGTTCTCCTTGCTAGACGCAGCGGAAGCTGACGAAGGCGATCACTGGGCCAAAGCCGATACCGCGCGGCTCGCTGCTGTGCGTGCTGATCGGGCGGCGTCCGCTGCCATATATTTCGCACAGCATGCCGATCAATGGGACGCAATCCGATCACTTCACGTTGCCGACAGCGCGGTCGAGGAGCGGATGCGCGACATGCTGGGCGCATCGCTGGGACGCTTGGTTGACATCGGCACGGGCACTGGACGGATGATTGAGCTTTTCGGCCCCGCTGCTGATCATGCCATTGGCGTTGACCGAAGCCCCGAAATGCTCCGCCTTGCGCGCGCGAAACTTGATAGTCTGAGCGGATGGGAATTGCGCCAAGGCGACATTACAGCGCTGCCGTTGAATAAGTCATCAGCCGACACCGTGATCCTGCACCAAGTTCTCCATTTCATTCCAGCCCCTGAAGCAGCATTGGCGGAAGCGGCACGCCTGCTTGCGCCGAGTGGTCGTATTCTGATTGCCGACTTTGCGCCCCATGAACGTGAGGAATTGCGGGCGCAGGATGCGCATGCACGCCTTGGCTTTTCAGATACTCAAATTGCGGCATGGTTCGCGGCGTCTGGACTGGCGCTAACCACGACCGAAACGCTTGATGGTGGCGAACTCACCGTCAAACTCTGGCTGGGCACGCGCCCGGCGCTGATCAAGGCAATTGCAGCATGACACTGACCATTTCTCAACTGGAAGAAGCGCGACGCGCACTGGCGCAGCCACTGTTCGCCGATCTGGCTGGCGATGCGCAGGTTTCGTTTGAGTTTTTCCCGCCAAAAACTGAAAGCATGGAAGCGACATTATGGGCGTCGGTCGAAGCGCTAACACCGCTGAACCCGCGCTTTGTGTCGGTCACTTATGGCGCTGGTGGGTCGACCCGCGAACGGACACACAACACAGTTGCGCGCATTGCGAAGGAAACATCGATCCCCGCCGCCGCGCATTTGACCTGCGTCGAAGCCACGCAGGACGAAATCGCCGAAATTGCTGATGCGTATTGGGAAGCGGGCGTTCGTCATATTGTTGCGCTGCGCGGCGATCCGCCGACGGCTGGCAAAGCGTTCGAAGCGCACCCGCAGGGCTATGCTGGTGCCGCTGAACTGGTCGAAGGCCTGCGCCGCCGCCACCCCTTTGAAATATCGGTCAGCGCGTATCCCGAAACACATCCCGATGCGTCCAGCCCGCAATCCGATCTTGATAATTTCAAGCGCAAGCTCGATTCAGGGGCATCGCGCGGGATCACGCAGTTCTTTTTCGAACCCGAAACCTTCTTCCGTTTCCGCGATGCGGCTGCGTTGGCGGGAATCGATACCGAAATCGTGCCGGGTATCATGCCTGTAACCAATTTCGCAGCGATCAAGCGGATGTGTGCCATGACGGGCACATCACTCCCGGCGTGGATGGGCCGTTTGTTTGAAGGGCTCGACGATCATCCGCAGTCGCGCCAGTTGGTCGCAGCAACAATCACCGCAGAATTATGTCGTCGCCTTTATGCAGGGGGCGTCAAGGAATTCCATTTCTACACGCTCAA
>JAYTWA010000216.1:0-6391 GCA_043743675.1 Sphingomonadales bacterium | reverse complement strand
AGCTGAAAATACGTGACCGGCCCGATATTGGCCGAACGGATCAGCCGGAGTTTGTCAAAACTGTCGCTGGTCACGCTTTCCCGACTTTCGGCTCCTCGCCGCGCCGCAGCCGCCCGATATTGGCGCGGTGCTTCCACACAATCAGAAGCGCAAGCGCCAGCAATAAAATAGTGAGTTCAAGTTTACCCAAAGCGAGTGCCGCAATCGGTGCCGCAACAGCTGCCATCAGGCTCCCCAACGAAGAAATGCGAAACATGACCACAGTCGCCAACCAAACGCCGGCGGCTATCAACGCAATCGGCCAGCTGAGCACAGCCAAGATACCAAGCGCGGTCGCAACACCTTTGCCGCCATTAAAGCGCAACCAGACGGGATAGCAATGCCCAAGAAAAGCCATCAATGCTGCCATTGGCCCCAGCCCAGGCTGGATCGCTTCTGCAATCAATACTGCAGCCGCACCCTTGCCCCCGTCAAGCAACAACGTCGCCGCCGCCAACCCTTTGCGCCCCGTGCGCAACACATTCGTCGCGCCGATGCTGCCCGAACCGATCGCACGCAGATCGCCAGCACCGAAGATCTTCGTGAGGATAAGCCCGAACGGGATTGAACCGAGCATGTAACCCAGCACGAGCACAATGAGCGGCGCAAGCCACAGCTGATCGTTGTCCATCATATAGTTGAATGACATAAAGGATCGCCGCCGTTAGGCAATCGCACCAAATCTTTACACTGTTTGAGGTTCGATAAAACAACCCCTAGGGATTCTTGAATGGACCCTAACGCGCCGATCCTGTTTTTCGACTCCGGAGTCGGCGGTTTATCCGTCGTGGCTGCTGCCCGAAAAGTCCTGCCCACCGCGCCCTTCATCTATGCCGCCGACAGCGCGGGCTTCCCCTATGGCACAAAGACGGAGGCAGAGATTGCGGCGCGCGTGCCCGCACTGCTTGGCCGCCTTGTCGAACGCTATCGGCCCCGGCTTGTCGTCATCGCTTGCAACACCGCTTCGACGATTGCGCTGTCAGTCGTGCGTTCGGCATTGGACGTGCCCGTCGTCGGTACGGTTCCTGCAATCAAGCCGGCGGGAATGCTCAGCAAGACCCGCGTCATTGCTGTGCTGGGCACAGAAGCCACTGTCCGCCAGCCCTATGTTGATCGATTGTCTGCTGAATTTGCCAGCGATTGCATCGTCATCCGTCACGGCTCGGCAGACTTGGTCGTTTTGGCTGAAAACAAGCTGCGTGGCAGGGTGATTGATCTTGATGATGTCAAAACTGCCATCGCTCCGATGTTTGCGGCACCATGTGGCGACCAGATTGACACCATCGTCCTCGCCTGCACGCATTTCCCGCTGCTCGTCACTGAACTATTTACCGCGGCACCACATCCCGTTACGTTTGTTGATGGCAGTGCCGGCATCGCCCGCCGCATTGCCCACCTGGCCGAAGGACAGAAATGGCCTGAGGTCGCACCGCCGGGCATCGCCGTTTTCACGCGCTTCGATGAAACCGTGCTTGCGCTGGCTCCGGCGCTGGAGTCGCGCGGCTTTACTGATATTGTTGCGCTTTAACATGCGGCGCTGGGGTTCAGTTTTACTGCTTCTCGCGCTCGCTATTGTGTGGCTTTTTCCCGAATGGTTCGGCTTGCCGAGAGGGCTTCCATCGCGAACCGTCGATGGAGCGATCATCGTTGTTCGGGACGGCGACACGTTGACCATAGATAAACAGGATTACCGCCTCCACGGAATCGACGCGCCTGAATTCAAACAAATCTGCAAAACGGCAGCGGGGGCCGACTGGCCCTGCGGTCAAGCAGCGCGCACCGAACTTGTCGCGCTTATCAAAGGCCGCATACTGACGTGCGAAGAACGCGCGCGTGACAAATATAGTCGCGTCGTCACCACCTGCATGGACGACCATGGTGACGATGTCGCCCGCACCATGGTCGAACGCGGCCTTGCCGTCAGCTTCGGTGGTTTTGCCGAAGGGCCCTATGCTTCCGAAGAAGCGCTGGCCCGCACCGCGAAACGCGGGCTGTGGCAAGGGGCATTTGAACCACCCGCATCATGGCGCACAACGCATCCAAGAACGCCGGTTGCGAATCGTTAGCAGTAGATTCATTCGTTTTGTCATATTATGGGCGTCGCAGTTTTTGTTGCTAAGTGCCGAACATCGAGGGCTGGCTTTGGATTACGATCGCGTTTTTTCTGCGGCTATTGACCGGCTTCATGCCGAAGGCCGCTACCGTGTATTTGTCGACATCCTCCGTAATAAAGGCAGCTATCCGAACGCGCGCTGCTTTGCGGGGCACAATGGCCCGAAGCCAATTACGGTCTGGTGCTCGAACGATTATCTCGCAATGGGCCAGCATCCCAAAGTCATTGCAGCGATGGAAGAGGCCTTGCATGATGTCGGTGCAGGCTCCGGTGGCACGCGCAATATCGGCGGCAATACGCATTATCATGTCGATCTTGAATCAGAACTTGCCGATCTGCATGGCAAGGACGGCGCGTTGTTGTTTACCAGTGGCTATGTCTCGAACGAAGCGACACTGGCAACATTGGGCAAAGTGCTGCCTGGCTGCGTTATCTTCTCCGACGAACTGAATCATGCCAGCATGATCGCAGGCATCCGTAACTCGGGATGCGAAAAGCGCGTCTGGCGGCACAATGATCTTGCCCATCTCGAAGAATTGCTCAGCGCTGAAGACCCCGAAACGCCCAAGCTGATCGCGTTCGAAAGCGTCTATTCGATGGACGGCGATGTGGCGGACATATCTGCGGTCTGTGACCTTGCCGACAAATATAACGCGCTCACTTATTGCGACGAAGTGCATGCCGTTGGCATGTATGGCGCACGCGGCGGTGGCATTACCGAACGCGATAATGTCGCTGACCGCGTGACCATCATCGAAGGGACGCTGGGCAAGGCATTTGGCGTGATGGGCGGCTACATCGCCGCGCGACGCGACATTATCGATGTGATCCGCAGCTACGCACCGGGCTTCATTTTCACAACCAGCCTGTCACCTGTCCTCGTCGCCGGCGTTCTCGCCAGCGTTCGCCATCTGAAAGCCTCCAGCGCAGAACGCGATGCGCAACAGGCGGCGGCAGCCACGCTTAAGACATTATTTTCCGATGCTGGGTTGCCGGTGATGCCAACCACAACACATATCGTGCCACTTATGGTCGGCGATCCAGTTCGTGCCAAGAAAATCAGCGACATCCTACTCGCCGAATACGGCGTTTACGTTCAGCCCATCAATTACCCCACAGTACCGCGCGGCACAGAACGCCTGCGCTTTACGCCAGGGCCAGCACATACAAACGAGATGATGCAGGAATTAACTGGCGCCTTGATCGAAATATGGAGCCGGATGGAAATGCGCAAAGCCGCCTAAACTAGCGTGCGGCAATCAGGGTTAAGAGACCCAATCCAGCCGACAAAGTAATTCGCATTGCCAGCCACCCCTTTGGCACCAGCCCGCGCTGATCCAGATACCAATCGACCAGCGGCGAAATCAGCAGACCCGCGCCAACGATCATCAACGATTGCTGCGGTGACCCTGTCCGCGAAATCCACGATAGCCCGGCAGCAAACGCAATCAGCGTTGGCAGAACAGCAACAAAATAAAGCCAGCGAGGCGCGGTTTGATTGGCGGCCGCGATCCCCCACCACAGTCCGCCCAGAAAACTGAAGATCAGTGCAGCATAAAGGAAAGCTGCAAATTGGCCAAAAGCGGCGTGCGGGGGATGAAGAGTTATCGCAACAGTAAAAATTTGCGGGAACAAGCCCGAAAGCCCAAATAAATATGCGAGTCGAGGTAGTTTATGATCCATCGCTATGTCTTAGCGTGAAAGCACGGCGGTCCAAGCATAACCCCGGTAGAGCGGCACAAATTCCGCTTGAAGATCCAGCGTCTGGATAAATTCCGGCAACATCGCGCGTGGTTCGACGTCAAAGCTGTTGAGCCATGCGAACAGGACGCTTTTGAACGTGCGTGGCCACCCTTCAAGTTGACCAAAGTCGACGATATGTGCGCTGCCACCGGTGGCTTTCGCGCCCTGCACCAACGCCGCTTTCCAGTCCGGAATCATTGACAGCGTATAACTGAAAAATACTCGGTCGAACGTGATGTGTCCAAATAGCAGCTGCGGATCGAAATTTGTGGCATCCGCTTGTTTGAGCGTAATGCGGTTGCTCAACCCCGCGCGGTCTATGCTTTTTCGGGCCGTTTCCAGCATGGCTTCGGAAATATCGAAACCAAACAACTGTGCCGTTGGATAGCGACGCGCCACTTTGATAAGATTCCGCCCCGTGCCGCAGCCAACTTCGAGGGCAGTCCCACCCCGTGGCACGTCCAGCGTTGCGATCAACCGGTCACGACCGAACAGAAAAAACTTGCGCGTCAGGTCATAAATATGTCGCTGATACGCATAAATCGAATCCATCCGTGCCGCATTATCATCCGGCAAGTTTTGCGTCTTTCAAGACGTAGAGGTGCACACCACCATAAATCGAAGAGCGGTCACGCCGTGTATAATCGAGCGATTCTGCTGCACGGTAATCCCATTGATCGAGGATCGCTTGCGGCACGCGTCCGGGTAACAGCGTCGGTGCGGCAGCTGTGCGGAACACGACGCGCGCGCCGGATCGCGCCGTACGCGTAATTTGCGTCCATAATTCTGTCAGCTGCGCATCGGTCATCCAGTCCTGCGCGTCGAGGAGCAGATAGCGGTCTCGGCTATGCGGAGGACACTCGGCCAGATGATGGGTGAAGTTGGCATGAAGGATTTCGACCCGTCCGATCCGCTCAACCAAATCCACGTAATTTGCCTGTTGTAGATACGGCGGCAGCGATGCGTCAGAATTTTGCGCATACCGACGCCCGAACGCCTGCTGTGCGAAATAATTATCCTTTACATCAAAATCACATGCCAGTTTTTCGAGCCGCCCGCGCAGCACAGCGCCAATACCTTCGGGATCATCCGCAGCAAGTGCCTCATATTGCGCCGGGGGAATGCCAAGGCCGAACAGCGATGCCGGCTGATCCATCAACCAGCGCACGAATTTCTTGTCGAAAATCGGAGCGAGTTTGGTTTCGAAAATCGCCCGCTGTTCTTCGAGGTCTTTGGCGTCGAGCAAATCCTTTAGATCAACGCGATAGAGCTTCGCCAGCAAATGCGCCGACCCAATAAAATTACCGAGCAACCCGCGCTTGTAGATATTCTTGGCAAACCCGCCGATCCGCCGGCGCCCCACCAGATCGCGACCTTCCCAGTAGCCGCGCGTCTTATCGTCAAGGAATGGCCGGATATGAACCTTATAAGCGCGCAAATTTTCCTTCACATCTGCTTGCGCAAAGAAACGGTGAAAACTGGCATAATCGGGCAAATGACGCGCGGCTTCATGCTTTAACCGGTTAAACGCGACATGCGCAGTGTTCAAATCAACGGCCGTGACCGCTGCCGGATTCGCCGTCAGATAGCTAAGCGCATTGCATCCACCACTGGCGATCGTGACAATATGGCAATCGGGCGTGATCGCCAGCGCCTCCATATCAACAACCGGGTCTTCCCAAATTTGCGCATAGACAAGACCGCTAAAAGCAAAAGTGAAAGCGCGTTCTAGAAGCCCGGCCTTCGACAATTTCTCATGCTGGTGCACCGCCGATTTGACCGCGACGTTACGCGATCGGCTAACTGCTGTGGCGGCCATTATTCGTCCTCGGTTACGACAGTTCGGTTACATCGCGCAAATGACGCGTGAGTTACAGCCCAAAGTCGAAATTATTGCAGGCTTTTGTAATAATGCGGCCAGACGGCAGTGGCATTCGCGCGCCGAATTGCTAGAGCGACGGCACACCACCCGACTCGTCAGGAAACATCCATTGAGCAGCCGACCCGATCCGCAGATCATTGCCATCGCGTCTGACCATGCGGGCTTTGACATGAAGGTGGCACTTGCCGAATGGATGCGCACGCAAGGGCATGATGTTCAAGACCTAGGCCCCGACAACACTTTGTCGGTCGATTATCCTGACTATGGTTATCGGCTGGCGGCGGTGATCGCATCCGGCGGCGCGCGCTTTGGTGTTCTCGTCTGCGGCTCAGGCATTGGCATATCCATTGCCGCCAACCGCAACCCCGGCGTTCGGTGCGCACAGGTCAGCGAAAACCTGTCGGCCCGCCTCGCCCGGTCACATAATGACGCGAACGTCATTGCGTTCGGCGCGCGGCTCATCGGCCCGGATCAAGCGCGCGATTGCCTTGCCGCGTTTCTCGCCGAACCGTTTCTTGGTGACCGTCATACCGCCCGTGTCGACAAACTTGGGGCACCCCATCTCGCAAAGGAACCCGCATGAGCACCAACCCAGCAACCTTGCACGACGTGCA
>JAYTWA010000215.1:0-2977 GCA_043743675.1 Sphingomonadales bacterium | reverse complement strand
CGCTGAAACAGGATGACAGCATTGACATTATTGCACCGCACAATAATTGCGGAGGAATTAAGACGAGCGTAGCCGCAAGTATGCCCGGGGTATGGGGGTGATGCGGACGCCAGTCGGAAGAATGACCGGGGCATAGTTTTTCGTTTAATGCCCGGCTTTTGGTTATTCAGCCGCACGATAGTAGATTGAATGTCAAACTTTTACCGCGCCGCCAGTTTTGCGGCAACTTCGTTTTGTGCACTGGCCGCGATGGGGGCTTTCCCTTCAACCCAAGCCGTTGGTGCGCCACTATTCCCGCCTATGGTAAGCGAACCGCTTCCGGCGGAACCAGCTCTCGAATCGTCAGTGAGTGACGGTGTTGTGACAGATATTATCCCCGAACAAATTCCGGCAATAAACTTTCCAAAACGTGTGCGGCCATCCTCGCTTGCGTCTTTGGTCGATAAACACGCATCGGATTCGGTTGGTGATCGTGAGGCTGATTGTCTGGCTAAGGCTGTCTATTTCGAATCCAAGGGCGAACCACTTAATGGACAGCTCGCAGTTGCCGAAGTTGTCATGAACCGTGCCAAATCGGGACGGTTTGCGAAAACACTCTGCGGCGTCGTCAAACAGCCCAGCCAATTCTCGTTCGTGCGCGGCGGTGGTTTTCCACCGGTCGTTAATCAGGTGATGTGGCGGCAAGCGGTCGGCGTAGCGCAGGTTGCGATAAGTGGCTTGTGGGAAAGTACGGCACCCAACGCCTTGTTCTTCCATGCGCGCCGTGTTTCGCCCAATTGGGGCAAGCAGCATGTTGCGACCGTGGGCAATCACATCTTTTACCGCTGAGGCTTTTGTTTGTTCCCCGACTGTTCTAAGTCGGGGGTATGCATGGTACGCTACTCTCTGCCCTTGAATTAACAACCAATGTCGTGCGCGGTGTTGCGCGGCTGTTGTTGCGCCATGATTGCTTGACGGTCAGCGAAGTTGCACTTGGGAATGGGCGGCGCGCGGACCTGATGGGGCTCTGTCCCAAAGGGCTGGTCACGATTGTCGAGGTTAAGGTGTCGCGTGCCGACCTGCTCGGGGATCAGAAATGGACTGATTATTTGGACTATTGCGACCGGTTTTACTGGGCAATCCCTGACTCACTTGATGCGGGCTTGCTCGTTCGCAGTGGCAAGCTACCCGAACGTGCGGGGCTGATTGTGGCGGATCGTTATGATGCCGCCGTTGTGCGTGAAGCAGGGCTGGTTGCCTTGTCGCCATCACGACGTCGGGCAGAAACATTACGCTTTGCTCGCCGCGCTGCACGGCGGTTGCTTGGCGATCTGGATGATGGCGTTTTGACTGCGACTTAATTTGGCCCGACTTTGGCTTTTGGTTTGGGCTTGGCTTCGTCCATCGCTTTTACAATTGCTGCCGATCGTAAGTCACGCTCGGCATATTGCCGCGCGGTCAGGCCCGATGATGTATCTGCCTTGTTCGGGTTTGCGCCTGCTGTCAGCAACGTGCGCACCGTTGCGATGTCGCGGTTTTGCACAGCGCGGATCAACGGTGTTTCGCCAGTGCTATTTGCGAGATCGACTTGCGCCCCGCGATCGATCAGCAAAGACAGCCCCTCGGCGTAACCGAGCTGCGCCGATAACATCAATGCGGTATTGCCGCCGCCGTCACGCATGTTCGGATTTGCGCCTTTTGACAGAAGAAATGACAGCCAGACGGTGTCGCGGCGCTTGGTCACGATATGGAGCGCGCCTTCGCCGGTCGATGCATCGCGCGTGTTGACGATGACTGCGCCCGATCCAGGTTTGTTGATCGCGTCGGTCACTTTCTGGCCATTTGCCTCGCGCACGGCTTTCAGGAAATTATAGCTTTCCGAAAATTGTGCCTGTGCTGGTACAGCGACGACGGCAATCACGGCTAGTCCCAAAAACCCGTATCGCATTTCATTCCACCTGTTTCGAGTCGCATCCGTCTTGCTTCGGCGTCGCTAACATCGCAAGGCTGGCGTTGCTATGAACAAAGCGGTTTTTTTACTCGGGCTGTTGCTCACTGCCTGCACGGCCCCTGCGCCCCGCCCTCCGCTTGAAGGCGCGCGGATTGGCGGGTCTTTTGCGCTAACGGATCAGAATGGCGTTGCGGTGACGGAAAAAAGTTATCCCGGCCAATATCGGATCATGTATTTCGGCTATGCCTATTGCCCCGATGTGTGCCCGACGGACGTCGCCAATCTGGCGCGTGGTTTGAAGGCATTTGCCAAGGCTGAACCAGCGCAGGCAAAAAAAGTGAAATTGATTTTTGTCAGCGTCGATCCTGCACGTGATACGCCAGCGGTGCTCAAGGAATTCACGGCCGCATTTCATCCTGATCTGGTTGGCCTCACGGGGAGCGCCAAAGCAATCGAAGACGTTACCGAATCCTATGGCGTTTCGGTTTCGATTGCACCCGGCCAGTCTAAGGACAGCTACCTCGTTGATCATAGTCGCGCAGCGTATCTTATGGATCCCGAAAACAAACCCATTGCGCTGGTCCCGCAAGATGGGACAGTGACGGAAATTGCCGCTGAAATCGGTAAATGGGTGAAGTGACCGACAAATTCTGGGAAACACGGTCATTGGCACAGCTCGACCGTGCGCAGTGGGAAGCATTGTGCGATGGTTGCGGCAAATGCTGCCTTCACAAACTGGAAGATGATGAGACCGGCGAATTTTTTCCGACCAACGTCGCGTGCAAATTACTTGACCGGCGCAGTGCGCAATGTTCAGACTATAAACATCGCCATGCGTTTGTCCCAGATTGTATCCGCCTGACGCCCGCGAAACTCGAAACGATGGATTGGCTGCCGGCGAGCTGTTCCTATGTCCTTCGTAGCGAGGGCAAGCCGCTGCCCGCGTGGCATTATCTGAACTCGGGAGATCGTGACACTATTCACGCGGCGGGCAAATCGGTGCGCGGCTGGACGATTTCAGAGATTGATGCGGGTGATCTCGAAATG
>JAYTWA010000214.1:0-2415 GCA_043743675.1 Sphingomonadales bacterium | reverse complement strand
GGCTGAAAGCAGGCCAATGCCATAGCCGAACATCGAGATCACCAACGCATTGCGCCTGCCAATCTTGTCCGCGATCTGCCCCATGACCACGGCCCCGGCAATCGCGCCGATTGATTGCAGGCTGTAGAGCGAGCCCGATTGAGTCAGGCTAAGGCCGAGGCTGTCCTTGATGTAGGGCCGCAGGATATCGACGGTGTTCCACGACCAGGCGTAGAAAAAATAGGCAACAAGCAGGAAGCCGAGGGCGACGATGCGCCGAGACAGCGGTATATTTTTGGCATCCACCATCGTTGCTTGCGCCATCCGGGCCCTCGGTTGATCGTCCGTACAATGGTCGACAACGAGCACCTGGTTGACTGCGAATGCATCAAAAGTAAACCGAATTTTGTGCTTGAGAGGGGAGCTCTTGCCAGCCCGCGGGTTACCGCCCGAAGGATTGGCGAGATTATTGTTGCATTCGAAGTCGTTTTCTCTAACTCTATTGGAGATATGCCCACAACGGGCGCCGCTCGGGGGGAAGTTATGACAGTTTTCGGCAAAAGCCTGTTGCGCAGCGCAGCGATTGTGGCAGCTTTCGGCGCGGCGCAGGCCGCCGTTGCGCAGACGGCCCCCCAGGCCGCTGCGCCCGCTGCTGCATCGACTGAGGACCAAAGCGGCATTGGCGAGATCATCGTCACTGCACAGCGCCGCGAGGAAAATCTACAGAACGTGCCGATTTCAGTGTCTGCCTTCAACGCTCAAACGATTCAGTCGAAGGGTCTGACCGACGTATCGCGGCTCGAAGGCCTTGTCCCCGGCTTCACCTTTGGCCGTTCGGGCGTCGACGCCCGGCCGGCTATCCGCGGGGTCCGCACCGAAAGCGTTGACGTCACCCCCGACACCACCATCGGCATGTTCATCGATGGCATATACCAGTCGCGTGCATCGCAAGCGACGCTGGGCTTTATCGATCTGGAGCGCGTGGAAGTGCAGCGCGGACCGCAAGGCACGCTTTATGGCCGCAACACCTTTGGCGGAAACATTTCGATTGTTACGGCACGGCCCGACCTGAAGAAAATATCGGGCGGGGGCGATGTCACCGTCGGCGAGAACGGTCAGGTTCGGCTTAGCGGGCATCTCAATGTCCCGCTTGGCTCCATCGCCGCGCTGCGCGTTGCTGGTGGTTATGAAAAGTCCAACGGCTATGTGAAGAATGTCAATCCGACGGGTGGCAATCTGTTCGATGACGACAACCGCTATGTCCGCGCTTCACTGCTCGTCAAGCCGAGCGATAATCTGACCGCGCTGTTCAAATTTGATTATGCCAAGCGCGGCGGCAATGGCGGTTCGGCATTCGGCTACAAGCTCGTCGGCAGCTATTTCGACGTGCCTTCGAACCAGCAACTGTTCAATGCAACGCCAATCTACCTCAACACACGCGGCGGCAACCGCGATGGCATCGTTGATGCCCCGCTACCGACCGATCAGGGCATTCCCTTGTTTGCCGCGGGCAATCCCTATCTGATCAACAATGATTATCGTGGCTCACTCGATTTGCGGAATACCGGATTGTCCGCCAACATTGCCTATGATTTTGACGGGGTCACGCTGAAATCGATCACCGGCTATTCCGATTTCAAAACGACCCGGACGCAGGACACCGACTTTTCGAGCAGCCAGATCGGCGCGGATTATCAGTTCACATCGGCCAAGACGTTCAGCCAGGAAATCCAGCTCGTCTCGAACGACAAGGGGCCACTGCAATACGTGGTCGGCGCGTACTATTTCAATGACAAGCTCAACGGCACCTTCATCAACGAACAGTTTGTGCAAGTCGTGCCGGGCGACACGCGGCCAGCCGCCGTCCGCCAGGCGGGTGGTTTTTATCAGGAGTTCCGGGCCAAGACCGAATCGCTCGCGGGATATGCGCAAGCCAGCTATGCGATCACCGACAAGCTGAAATTTACGGCCGGGATCCGCTACACGCGCGACAAGAAGAATTTTCAGTTCGCCAATGCCAACGAAGTTATTCCTTTTGTCGGGGGTGCGCCTGTAGCAACGGCCATCACGCTCAAGACGGGCAATATCCCCGATGCCTCGTTCGGGGTTCAGGGCGCGCCGACCAACTGCACGTATGCAACCATTCCCCTGCCGCAGCCCGGCTTTCGCTGCCTTCCCGCCGACACGACGCGCTTTGTCGGCGCGACGTTCAACACCGCCACTTTCAGAAAGGCAACCTGGCGGGTCGGGCTCGACTATCAGGTGAACAATGACAGCCTGCTCTATGCTTCGGCGTCGACCGGCTTCAGTTCGGGTGGATTTAACGGCAGTCAGGCTGCTGCCGCGCTCGGTCGTTCAACATTCGCGCCGCAAACGGTGACAGCATTCGAGATCGGCTCGAAGAACCGGTTTGCCAACAACAGCGTCCAGCTCAAC
>JAYTWA010000213.1:0-12763 GCA_043743675.1 Sphingomonadales bacterium | reverse complement strand
AAGCTCGCGTCGAGCAATGCCGAACAAGTGACAAAGATCGTCCGCATTCTGGCTGAAATGGGTCTTGAGCCCGCATCACCGACAGAGGCACGGCAAATGCTCGCGCTCAAAGGCGCAGATCGGACGAAGATTTAGGGCAGGGCTTGCTTTACAGCGGACAACCACGAGGATTTTTGCGGCAAAGAAGATTGCGGGCTTTCGCGAGCATCATTCACAATATGGAATAGAGTCATGATGGAAAAAGCTATCAAATTTCAAAGGCTAAACCCGCTTACAGGGCAAATTGCGTCAGCTGCGATTGCGATGAAAGCGGTTGATATGCCAATGATTGCAGAGCGTGCCGCTGCGGCTTTTCCGGAATGGGCGGCAATGGGGCCAAACGCTCGGCGCACCTTATTGATGAAAGCGGCTGATGCGCTGGCGGCAAAGGCCGATGAATTTGTCGATGCGATGATGAGTGAAATCGGGTCCACCAAAGGATGGGCCATGTTCAACCTTGGCCTCGCTGTCGGAATGGTGCGCGAAGCGGCATCGCTCACCACCCAGATCAATGGTGAAGTTATTCCGTCTGACAAGCCCGGTTGCCTGGCGATGGCACTGCGCGAACCGATTGGCGTTATTCTGGGCATTGCGCCGTGGAACGCGCCGATCATATTAGGCGTCCGTGCAATTGCGGTGCCACTGGCTTGCGGCAACTGCGTGATCTTGAAAGCATCGGAAATATCGCCGCGCACGCATTCGTTGATTATCGAAGCATTTGCCGAAGCTGGCTTTCCCGACGGTGTCGTGAACATCGTCACGAACGCGCCTGATGACGCGGGCGATGTTGTTGGCGCGCTGATCGACCATGCAGCGGTCAAACGGATCAACTTTACCGGTTCAACCACTGTCGGGCGGATCATTGCCAAACGCGCTGCCGAACATTTGAAGCCATGCGTCTTGGAACTGGGCGGCAAAGCGCCGTTGCTTGTGCTTGAAGATGCCGATCTTGATGAAGCAGTCAAGGCGGCTGCTTTTGGTGCGTTCATGAATCAGGGTCAGATTTGCATGTCGACCGAACGGATCATCGTTGTCGATGCCGTCGCAGATGCATTTGCCGAAAAATTTGCAGCCAAGGTATCAACGATGAAAGCGGGCGATCCTCGCGACGGCACGACGCCTTTGGGCGCAGTGGTCGATCAGAAAACGGTTGCCCATGTTAATGCTTTGATTGCCGATGCCGTCGGCAAAGGCGCTGGATTGCTGTGTGGCGGCAAAGGCGATGGCGTTATAATGCCGGCTACGGTTCTTTCCGGTGTCACAAACGGCATGAGCATATACCGTGATGAAAGCTTTGGCCCGGTTGTTGCCATGATCACTGCGCGCGACGAGGCTGATGCCATCCGTATCGCCAACGACAGCGAATATGGCCTGTCAGCAGCAGTCTTTACTCGCGATACGGCACGCGGCTTGAACGTCGCCCGACAGATTAAATCGGGCATCTGTCATATCAATGGCCCGACGGTGCACGACGAAGCCCAAATGCCCTTTGGCGGCGTGGGCGCGTCAGGTTACGGTCGCTTTGGCGGCAAAGCGGGCATCGACAGTTTCACCGAACTGCGCTGGATCACCATCGAAACCCAGCCCGGACATTATCCCATTTAAGGAAACCATGATGACGATTGATCCAATCGAGCTTGCCACTGTCGCGTATGAAATCCGGGATGGTGTTGCCTGGGTAAAGTTCAATCGCCCGGACAAACGCAACTGCATGTCGCCGCGCCTCAATCGTCAGATGATGCGTGTGCTCGATGAACTCGAATTTCGCGATGATGTTGGCGTCCTCGTGCTGTCCGGTGAAGGCACAGCATGGTCAGCAGGTATGGATTTAAAAGAGTATTTCCGCGAAATGGAAGCGCAAGGTCTGCAAGGGACAAGGCAGGCGCAGCGCGAAAGCTATGGCTGGTGGCGGCGTCTTCGCTGGTATCAGAAACCGACCATCGCAATGGTCAACGGATGGTGCTTTGGCGGTGGCTATGGTCCATTGTTTGCCTGCGACCTCGCCTTTTGCGCCGACGACGCGCAATTTGGCCTTTCCGAGATTAACTGGGGCATCTTGCCGGGTGGGGGCGCTTCGAAAGTCGCGGTCGAACTGTTGTCGTTCCGCAACGCCATGTATCACGCAATGATGGGTGAAAATGTTGATGGCAAGACAGCGGCCGAATGGGGTTTGGTCAATGAATCGATGCCGCTGGATCAGCTTGAAGCGCGCGTGTCCGACGTTGCGCGCGTGCTGCTCAAGAAAAATCCCGTCGCGCTCAAGGCCACAAAGGATGCCATCCGCCGCGTTTCGGAAATGACGTATGACAATGCGGAGGATTTCCTGATGCGCGCGCAGGAAGCCGCCAACAGCTTTGATAATGATGGCCGCAAGGAAGGTATCAAGCAGTTCATCGATGACAAAAGCTTCAAGCCTGGCCTTGGCGTGTACGACAAGGATAAAGTGCGGGCCTGAAGTGATAATCGACTATCTCGCAACGCATGGCCGTGCGCGCAATTCGGCGCTGGCGCTGGTTGACCTTGCCACCGACCGGCGTTGGTCGTGGGCCGAATTGGACAGCGCTGCCAACCGCTGTGCCGATTGGCTAATTGGCCAATTCGGGCCTCAATCGGGTGAGCGCGTCGCGATAATTGCCAGAAATAGTGCGGACATGATCCTGCTTCAGTTTGGCTGTGTGCGTGCAGGGGCAATTTTTGTGCCGCTGAACTGGCGGCTCGCGTCAACGGAAATTGCGGGATTGATCGCAGACGCAACCCCTGCACTTTTGCTGACGGATGTGGCCATGCCGGACATTAATTTCTCGGGCACGCAGCACTTGATATGTGACCTTGACGCACTGACGGCGGGAAGCCGGAGCGAGCCGCTGCCCAAATCCGCGCGTCGCCCGTGGGATGCACCGTCGACGCTGCTCTACACCTCGGGCACAAGCGGCACACCCAAAGGCGTCATGATCAGTGAGGAAAATGCTTATTGGGGTTCGGTCAACTTTGTGCTTGGCAATGGCGTGTCGCAGGACAGCGTATTTCTGTGTGACATGCCGCTGTTCCACACGGCTGGCCTTTTTGCCAACGCACGCACACCAATACTGGCGGGGGGCACTTTGCTGGTTTCCAAAGGCTTTGATCCGGACATGACATTGCAACGGTTGAGTGACGCGGCTCTTGGCATCACGCACTATTTTTCTGTTCCGCAAATGGCGCAAATGCTTTGGAATCAGCCCGGTTTTGACCCCGCAAAGCTGAGCCGATTACAGGTTTACGCTACGGGTGGTGCGCCGAATCCAGCGGCACAAATCGAACGCTTTGTCGGTGCGGGCATATCTATGTCCGATGGTTTTGGTATGACCGAAACAGGATCAAACTTCGGCATGCCTTTAGACGACGCCGCTTTATTGATGTCAAAAGCGGGATCGATTGGTTTGCCATACCTCGCGGTCGAAGCCTGCATTGTCAACGAAGCGGGCGAAATTGTGCCTGTTGGCGAAATCGGCGAATTATGGGTGCGCGGCCCAAGCATATCGAGCGGATATTGGAACCAGCCGGATAGAACAGCAGCTGCGTTCGATGGCGACTGGTTCAAAACAGGGGATGCCGCGCGAAGTGATGCTGATGGCTATTATTTCCTTGTCGACCGAAAAAAGGACATGTTTATTTCGGGTGGGGAAAACGTCTATCCTGCCGAAGTTGAAGCCGTAATTGCAGAGATTGAAGACGTCGCCGAATGTGCTGTTGTCGGTGTTCCTGACGACAAATGGGGTGAGGTAGGCATTGCTTACATCGTTCCAGCTCCAGGTAAAAATGTCACCGGCAATGATGTTCTGACATTCTGTAAGTCAAGACTTGCGGCGTTCAAAACGCCAAAGTCAGTCGTAATTATGGATGCCCTACCACGCACGGCATCAGGCAAAGTTCAAAAACATATTTTGATGGAAAATGCCCAAATAAATTGGCTTGCTTTCTCGGCAAAGAACCCGAGCATGCCCGCTCAGACTGATAATAATCCCCAAGCATAAAATTCGTTCTTCACGGCTGTTCGGGCAGCGCCCATTCGATGGGCTTCATCTCTTTTTCATCCAAAAACGTATTTGCTTTCGAGAAATGGCCGCACCCTAGAAAACCGTTGTGTGCCGATAAGGGCGACGGATGCGCAGCTTTCAGCACAAGATGTCGCGACGGATCAACGAACGCGGCTTTCTTCTGTGCATAATTTCCCCATAACATGAACACGACGGGATCAGATTTAGCATTGACCAGGCGGATGCCGCATCGGTAAACTTTTCCCACCCGCGCCCCTGATGCGATGCCGCTTGTGCCATTTCGACTGTCAAAACTGAATTGAGTAGCAACACACCTTGATTCGCCCAATGTTCGAGATACCCATGGCGTGCAGGCGTAATGCCGAGATCGCTCTGTAGCTCCTTATAAATGTTGATCAGGCTTGGTGGTGTCCGCACACCCGGTTGGACACTAAAGCAAAGGCCATGCGCTTGCCCCGGCCCATGATAAGGGTCCTGTCCCAAGATGACGACGCGAACGGCATCAAATGGCGTCAGGTCAAGCGCGCGAAACCACTCTCTTCCTTTGGGAAATATCTGCTTTCCTGCCGCTTTCTCCGCAACTAGAAAGCTGCGCAGCACTTGCATGTAAGGCGCATCAAATTCCTCGCGTAGCGGCGTTTTCCAGCTTTCGTGAAGCCGGACCTCGCTCATGCTGCACCTGAAAATACTTCAAAATCTATGTGCATCATTTGGCCGATTTCACGACAGTTTCGGGCAAAGAGAACCAGATGACAGCTGAGGCAACGAACGCCACCGATGCCGCGCTCATAATGATGGGGAGCGGATAAATCTTGGCCAGTTCGCCGGTAATCAATGGGGCCAGCATGCTAACGACACGGCCCCAGTTGAAAATCGAGGCTGCCGTCGAGCGCAGATGCGGCGGGTAAAGCTCCGACAGCCACGGCCCCCAAACCACACTGGCCGAGAGCATTACGCCATAAAGTATCCCGGTTGCCTCCAGCGCACGGACTGACATTGGCACGAACAGATAAACCGGCACGACCAACGCGGCACCGATAAACCCCCACCCAACCACGCGACGACCGTAGCGATCACCGATCCAACCCCAGATCAGGCTGCCGAATAATTGGCCGATCAAGAGCCAGCCCCATACGTCACCGACTGCCGTGTCGGGAATGCCTCGCTGTTCGCGTAGAAACGTCGTCCCCCATCCATTGAAACATTGATAAGCAAGAAAATTAAGCCCGGTCATCAGCGCCAGCAAGAGCGTCTGTCGGGCGACGTCAGCTTTGAATAATTCGGTCACGGGCACGCTCGTCTGTGCTGTCGCCGGATCATCGGCAGTGCCATCGAAAGGGACCATCCGCCTGTCATCGGGAACAATCACAAACGCAAACAAGGCGAGTGCAACCGGAACTGCTCCCGCCCACAGCAATATAGACCAGTCAAATCCGTTGCGAAATGCGGCGGCGGACAAAAAGCTGAGAGCCGCGACGGCCGCATTATAAGTAGCAAAGACGACGCCCGCGATCTTGCCTCTGATCGCTTTGGCAAACAGGCCTGAATAAATACCAACAGCAATGGGAAACATTGATCCCATAAAAAAACCAAGGCCCAGCCGCTGGCCGATAAGTAGTGCGTAGCTGGTGACGGCAAGGCCAGACAACAGAAAGCTTCCATAGCCAATCATCGAGATAACCAGCGCATTGCGCCGCCCAATTTTGTCGGCAACCTGACCCATGACAACGGCGCCGATGATCGCGCCGATCGCCTGCACTGTGTAAAGCGACCCCGATTGAGTCAGCGTCAGGCCAAGGCTATCCTTGATATAAGGGCGCAGGATATCAACAGTGTTCCACGACCAGGCGTAAAAGAAATAGGCAATGAGAAGGAAGCTGAGTGCGGCTATGCGCCTCGACAGTGGTATTTCTTTTGCGTCGATCATGGCCGCTCCTCATTTTTCGCCGCCAGCAATGTCCGGGCGGACCGTGTACTGCCATGTTTGTTTGACTGCGAATGCAGCAAAGGTAAACTGAAAATGACCCGGTGGTGATACAATTCGGTCACACAACGGAACTTTTGCCGAGAGTTCTTTAGAAAATCATTGCATTCGAAGTCTTTTGCTGTTTGTTGATCATGAAGCAGCAGCATGGGTGCTGACTGGGAGGAATTTATGACAGTTTTTCGCAAGAGCCTTTTGGCCAGCGCTGCTATCCTGATCATGACAGGCGCACCAAATGTTGCCTTCGCACAAACAGCATCCCCTGCCGCCGCAGCCGATGAAGGCGGCATCAGCGAAATCATTGTCACGGCCCAGCGCCGCGAACAGAATCTTCAGGATGTGCCAATTTCAGTATCGGCTTTTGGTGCCGAAGCGATCAAGGAAAAGGGTCTAACCGATGTGTCGCGGCTTGAAGGACTTGTTCCGGGCTTCACTTTTGGCCGATCAGGTGTTGATGCCCGCCCCGCGATCCGCGGCGTCCGCACGGAAAGCGTTGATGTCAACGCAGACACAACAATTGGCATGTTCATTGACGGGATTTACCAGTCGCGCGCATCACAAGCGACGCTTGGCTTCATTGATCTGGAGCGTGTCGAAGTGCAGCGTGGTCCACAGGGGACGCTTTATGGTCGCAACACATTTGGCGGTAACATCTCGATTGTTACGGCCAAGCCTGATTTTACCGAATATTATGGCGGCGCTGATCTGACCATTGGTGAAAACAGCCAGGTCCGTGTGACCGGCTATCTTAACGCACCGCTGAGCGAAACCGTCGCGCTGCGCTTTGCTGGCGGGTATGAAAAATCCAATGGTTATGTGAAGAACGTCAATCCAGTTGCGGGCAATTTGTTTGATGATGACAACCGCTACATCCGCGCGTCGCTCCTTGTGAAGCCAAGCGACAATCTGACGGCAAATTTCAAATTTGATTATGCCCGACGCGGTGGCAATGGCGGTTCGGCGTTTGGTTACAAGCTGGTTGGCAGTTATTTCGATGTCCCGTCGAACCAGCAGCTTTTCAATGCGACACCAATCATTCTCAACACACGCGGCGGCAACCGTGATGGCATTGCCGATGCCCCGTTGCCAACGGACCAAGGCATACCACTGTTTGCGGCAGGTAATCCGTATCTGATCAACAATGACTATCGTGGTTCGCTTGATCTCCGCAACACGGGTTTGTCAGCGAACATTGCTTATGATTTTGGCGGTGTTACCCTGAAATCAATCACGGGCTATTCCGATTTCAAAACAACGCGGACGCAGGATACTGATTTTTCGAGCAGCCAGATTGGTGCGGATTATCAGTTCACGTCGGCAAAGACCTTCAGTCAGGAAATCCAGCTGGTTTCAAACGGCAAGGGCCCATTGGAGTATGTGTTTGGTGCTTATTACTTCAAGGACAAGCTCAACGGCACATTCATCAACGAACAGTTTATCCAGATCGTGCCCGGTGACACGCGCCCAGCAGCAGTTCGCCAAGGCGGAGGTTTCTATCAGGAATTTCGCGCAAAAACCCAATCGCTCGCGGCTTATGCGCAAGCGAGTTATGCGGTTACGGATAAGCTGAAATTCACAGCGGGCATTCGTTACACCCGCGACAAAAAGGATTTCCAGTTCGCCAATGCGAATGAAGTTATTCCCTTCGTGGCGGGTGCGCCGCTTGCTACGGCGATAACGCTTACCACAGGCAATATTCCTGCAGCCTCTTTTGGCGTGCAAGGCGCACCAACCAATTGCACTTATATAACAGTTCCGCTGCCACAGCCCGGCTTTCGCTGTCTGCCTGCTGACACAACACGCTTTGTTGGTGCCACGTTCAACACAGCAACATTTGAAAAAGCGACTTGGCGCGTCGGGCTTGACTACCAGCTAAGCGATGACAGTCTGCTTTATGCCTCGGCATCGACGGGCTTTAGTTCAGGTGGTTTTAACGGTAGCCAAGCGGCTGCGGCGCTCGGCCGTTCGACCTTCGCACCGCAGACAGTAACTGCGTTTGAAATCGGTTCAAAAAATCGTTTCGCTGATAATAGCATTCAGCTCAACCTCTCGGCTTTCTACAATCGCTATGCCAGTTTGCAAGAACAGCGACAGATTCCGGTTGGCAACACAACGCTCTCAATCATTGAGAATAGCGGCAAAGCACGGTCTTACGGGGCAGAGCTTGAAGCGATCTGGAAGCCCGTCAATGCGTTGACGCTCAATGCCAGCTTTGCCTATCTAAATGCGCGTTATACGCAATATGATCAGGTGGCCGCACCATTTGGCACATCGATCCTTGTGGCCGATGCGACGGCTACTGCACCGACAATTGTTAACGGTGTTACGATTGCACCCGCTGGCCAGCGCCGCGTATTTGCGGTCGGCTATAAATGCGGCCTTATTCCGGGTACTGGCGGAGCCGGACAGCCGGGAGCAGCTTATGGCTGTGATCTGAAAGGCAACAGAATCGCGCATTCGCCCGACTATGCCGGATCGGTTTCTGCGCAATATGACATTGATTTGGGCAGCGCTGGTAAGCTTACACCTTATGCTCAACTCAATTTTTCGGGGGCATTCTTTGGTCAGGCGATCAACTCGATCCTCGACCGTCAAGCGGCCTTTACCAAGCTCGATCTGCGTTTGACGTGGGCGTATAGCGACAGCTTCTCAATTCAAGCGTTCGTCACCAACGTGACCAACAAAGCGACGACAACGCGCTTTGTTTATGGCGGTGGCGGCAATCTTCAGGCGAGCTATGCGCCCCCGCGGCTTTGGGGTGTTCGTGGCAGTGTGAAGTTCTGATTTTTTCGACAGGGCAGTGCTTCAGCACTTCCCCTGAACGGACAGCTTGAATGAAGCCCGCCAACAGGCAATCATCGTCGGGGATGACTGAGAATAAACCAGCGCGTCGTCGTGCGGGCACATCTTATGATGTCGCCCGACACGCTGGCGTTTCACAATCCGCCGTTTCGCGCTGCTTTCGCGAGGGTGAATCCGTCTCACCCAAAACGCGCGCACGGATTATCGCTGCTGCCGATGCGCTCGGCTATCGGCCCAATGCAATTGCGCAGGGGTTGATTACCCGCCGGTCTAATCTGGTCGCGGTGATTATTTCGAACCTTACTAATCTTTACTATCCCGAAGTGCTGGCAGAATTAACATCGAAGCTTTCGGCACAGGGCATCCGCGTGCTGCTTTTCACGTTGGCAGCGGAGAGCGAAATTGACGAGGTGCTCGATCAGGTGTGGCGCTATCAGGTCGACGGCGCGATTGTCGCCGCGCGATTGTCGCCTGTCCAGTTAGAAGCCTTCCGTAATCGCGACATCGCGCTCGTTCTTTACAACCGTGATGGCGACGGGACGCCAGTGGCGTCGGTCAGTTGCGAATTTGCTGCGGGCGAAACCTTGCTGATCGATGGGCTGATCGCGGCGGGATGCACCTCGTTTGGCATTATCGCAGGACCAGCAGATTCCACCGTAGGCGAAGCGCATGTTCGCGGTGCCTGCACACGGCTGGCACTTGCCGGGATAACCGATGTGCCGGTTGATCGCGGAGATTTCTCTTATGAAGGGGGTCACGCCGCCGCGATGCGCTTGCTCAAATCCTATGATCTGGATGCCATCATTGCGGCAAATGACGTCATGGCTCTGGGTGCGATGGATGCGGCGCGGATTGATTGCGGCATAGCGGTTCCCGAACAGCTTTCGGTGGTAGGCTATGATGGCGTCGCCCCCGCCAAATGGCGTAGCTATCGCTTGACGACAGTGCGTCAACCCGTCGGGCGAATGACTGAAGCTGCGGTCTCAATGCTGATCGAGCGCATCGAAAGCCCTGATCTGGGTGCCGAACGTCGACTTTTCTCTGGCGACCTTATTCGCGGCGATAGCGCTCGCCTCCTTCCTTAAAGGTATATCTATGACCGACCATATTCTGACGACTCATGTTGGTTCGCTCCCGCGCTCGGAAGCCGTGACTGACCTTGTTTTCGCGCAGGAACGCGGCGAGGCCATTGATGCGGTGGAATTTCACAGCGTCATCGGTGCGGCAGTCGATGACGCTGTCGCGCGTCAGGTCGCGGCAGGCATTGACCTTGTCTCGGATGGCGAGATGTCCAAAATCTCCTACGCCACTTATATCAAGGATCGCATCACCGGCTTTGACGGCGATAGCGACCGAACGCCGCCCGCCGATCTCGAAGCTTTCCCCGGTTTCATGGCGCGACAAAATAAGGGCGGAGGTACACCCACCTATCGCCGCCCCAAATGTGTCGGGCCTGTCGCGCCGAAAACGCTTGCGCCACTGCACGAAGACCTCGCACATATGAAGGCGGCGCTGGCCAAGCATAAGCCACTTGGTGGCTTCATGAATTCGGCTTCGCCCGGTGTAATTGCTCTGTTTCAACCGAATGAGCATTACAGGGCGCAAGATGAATATCTTGAGGCCTTGGCCGAAGCGATGCGGCCTGAATATGAAGCGATTGTGGGTGCGGGGCTGATCCTTCAGCTTGATAGCCCCGACCTCGGCCTTGGTCGTCACATGATGTATAAGGATCGTAGCGATGCCGATTATCTGTTGCTGATCGGCCAACATGTTGCCGTGCTAAACCATGCGCTTCGCAATGTACCCGCAGACCGCGTGCGGATGCATGTGTGCTGGGGTAATTATGAAGGACCGCACCACTGTGATGTGGAAATGGCCGTGATCCTGCCGACGCTCATGAACGCCAAGCCCGCTGGATTGTTGTTCGAAACCAGCAACCCGCGGCACCAGCATGATTTTGAAGCCTTTGCGGAACAATTGGCGATCATCCCCGATGATAAAATCCTGATCCCCGGCGTGATCGACAGCACAACCAATTTCGTTGAGCATCCACGCGTTGTGGCGAACCGGATTGTCCAGTTCGCCAATATTGTCGGGCGCGAACGGGTGATCGGTGGCACCGATTGCGGCTTTTCGACCTTTGCCGGTTTTGGCGTCGTTGACCCTGAGATTGTTTATGCCAAACTGGCGACGCTGGTTGAGGGCGCGGCAATAGCGAGTGCGCGGTTATGGTGACCCTAAAATCCCGTATCGCGGCCGGGGAATCGTTGCTTGGCACCTTCGTCAAAACCCCGCACCCGCATATCGTCGAAGTATTGGCGAGCAGTGGCCTTGATTGTGTGGTGCTCGACGCCGAACATGCCCCGTTCGATCGGCGGGATATTGATGCTTGTGTAATGGCGGCGCAATTGGGCGGATTGCCGGTGTTGGTGCGAACCCCGAACAGTGCGCCAGAGCAAATTTTGAACGCGCTCGACTGCGGTGCAGACGGTGTGCTTGTCCCGCACGTTCGCAGTGCTGACGAAGCGCGCGCAGTGGCCTTGTCGGCGCGCTATGCAAGTGGTGGGCGTGGCTACGCCGGTTCGTCGCGCGCAGCAGGCTACGGCACCAAATCGATGCCCGGTCATAAAGCCGCCAGTGCCGCCAAAACGGTCGTCATCGCACAAATCGAAGACGCCGAAGCCCTCGACGAGATTGACGCCATTGCAGCCATGGACGGCATTGATGCGCTGTTCGTGGGGCGGATCGATCTGACGGTATCATTGGGATGCGATAGCCCTGATGATCCCCAAGTCATCACTGCCGTAGAACGAATTGTTGCGGCTTGCGCTGCCGCAGGGCGACCGGTTGGGATGTTTGTTGCCCGCAGCGCTGATGTTGCCATGTGGCGCAATAAGGGGGCGACATTGTTTTTGCTTGGTTCTGATCACGGTTTTGTAAGGGATGGTGCCACGGCATTGCGGGTCGCGACTGGAATTTTGGCGGCCGAACCGCCGCTTTGAAGGATCGAACCATGACCGATCTTAATGATGCTACGATTAGCGAGATCATCGAAATGGCATTAAGCGATCATGTGTCGTTCGATGTGATCAAGCAGCAACATGGCATTGATGCCGACGATGTTAAAGCGTTGATGCGCAGCACTCTGAAGCCGGGGAGCTACCGCGCCTGGCGAAAACGCGTGCGCGATTTTGGTGATCGACGCGAGCGGTATAAATAAAGAGGTTGAGTGCCCAGATGGGGCATTAGACCATCAAGTTCGCTATGACCGTAGATCCAAACTTCATAGCCCACCCGCCATTTGCCGCCGCAACGAGAGTTCGTCGAAGATCGTCCATTCCTCTGCAATCTGTCCGTCAATCGTGCGCAAATGGGTGACGGCGAGGATATAAATGTCTCGCTTGCTTGCCGCGCCATATAACCCGTCGGCGGCATGACGTGCGGTGTATGACCAGCGCAAGGCGATGTCCGTGAAGGGGCCTTCAACCACCGCGCCGACATGATCGAGCGTGATTGCACTGCAATTAAAACAGCTGAATATCACGTCGCGGCTGGTGGAAATTGCGTCATAGCCTACCGCGCGACGTTCATCGGGAAGAGTGACGCGGGCCTCGTGCGCGTAGATGGCGGCAATTGCGTCATTGCTGGGGCTTTGAAGGATGCGCGCGAAATACCAGCAGGCGAAGGCATGCGGGTCTTGCGCGGGATCGGGCAGTGCGCCTGCTTCTATTGCTACAGCACCATCGCGCACGGCGGCCATCGCCTGTTGTCGCCATACCGCAGGGCTGTTCGTGCGATCCGCTTCGGCCTGTGCCGCCGCCAGCGCCACAATATCAAACCCCAGCTGACGGATAATAGCGGCGTTATCGCGCACCAGCCACTCTTCGATAATGCGGTTTTG
>JAYTWA010000212.1:0-3235 GCA_043743675.1 Sphingomonadales bacterium | reverse complement strand
GGAGGCCGCATAGTCCGATACCGATTTTGCCTGCACGTTCACTTGATCGAGCGCGTTGAACATCCCCTTGATCGCGGGGGGGACACTGCCTGTCGGGGTCAGCGCTTCCATGCCACCAACCCGCGCGAGCGACTGGTGAAAGCGCGCCTCGAGCTGCGGCGAGCCGCCTCCAGTGCCGCCGGGTGGGGCAAGATCGACGGCGCGTGCACCGCCTGTCGATTTTGTGCCCAATGATTGCGCAGCCACCGCGCCAACGGGGTCAATCGCCATCGATTAACCCTTCCGTGCCATCGTTTCGAGCGCCTTTGATACGCTGTCGAGGGACGTGTGCGAGCTGTTCGCCATGAAGCTCATCCGCATCGATTCTGCGCTGAGTTTGGTGATGTCCGATGGCTTGTCGCCGCCCGCCGAAAGCTGATCCGACTGCGTGACAATGACGTCGGCTTGTTTGTCGAGCGCGCTGCCCCAGGCACTGGCAAAGGCTTCAAACCAATTTTTTGATTTGGTGTTGAAATCGCTCATGCTTGGTGCTGCGGCCATGTTGCCGAGCGAAGCGTTCGAAATCGGATCCGTCATAATGCTTTCCTTTTCTTGAGTTCAGTCGTCGTTGGTGGTGAAACTGGCGGATTGGGAATGGTTGGTGTTGTCGTTCCCAAGCTGAGTTCTTCGATGCGGCCATCGCGTTCGAAGCTGGCGCGGCCATTACCAATGGCAAGGATCTTGTGCCCAGTGGGCACTTGTGATCCCGCAAACCAGTGCGTCCCGTCGGCAGTCACGATATATCCGGGAGCGCCATCGACGAAAGTTGCGAGCCCGAAGGGACCCCCGGAAAAGAAATATTGAAGGTCACGGTCGCCGCGCGTGCTTGACGTTGTGAAGGCAACGCGCGTGACGCCAGGAAGATCGCGGCGGATTAGGGCCGCCAGTTCGTCCTGACGATCAATCGGCAAAAACTCGGTCGTGATCAGCAAGCTGTTGCCGCGCATCGGGCGCGCATCGGCATCAACGCCTTGTGCACGCAGCATGTCCGTCGCCGACGCCGCCATCGCCTGCATCGTATCGACGTCGATAGTCGCGCGACCGATACGTTCAGCGACAAGTGTGCGCAGGCGGGATAATTCTGTGTCATCCTTTACAACGCCAATGATCATCGGACCTTGGCCTGTCGGGCCGTCGGTGACCGTCAAATTGCGAAAACCAGCGCCGGCGAGAACGGACTGATGGCTTTGCACGTTTGTAAATTTACCGCTGACCCAGCGTGTCGCGGGGCCACCAGCAATCATGAGTAACAAAACCAATGCAGCAAGAACACCATAAAACGGCCAGTTGCGTTCCACCGCTACGGCATCGCGTAACGGATAAAGCCGCGTTGCAAGACGTTCGGACAAATCCGCCTGTTGCACAACCGGAGAAGATTCGGACGCGACGGGCGCAATCATCGTCGAGAGCCGCTCAACCTCTGCCCAGCGATCCGAGTCAGCATCACCGATAGCAACCACAAACGCGCCAACCATGAGGGGCACAAACGCCGGAAGGCTGGCGTCCTCGCCTGCGGAAACAGGGCGTCCGAGCAGGCTAATCTCGCCTGCTACAACACGAATTGTCGCGACATCGGCACCGAGATGAAGCTCAATTGAAAACCCCTTGGTTGAGGCGTCGCGCAGCACAATATCATGGTCGAATGCATGACCAATGCGAACGAACTTGCCGCTATGCAGCCGGTGTTCGGCGCCCTTCGATCGTCCGGCGACCACGCGCAGGATCATGTTGCCGACCATAAGTGGGGGCGGGAAAGGTGCGTTCATCGTGACCCTCCCGTTTTGAAGCGACGACCGTCGGCAAGTGCGTTCAGCCGGTCGAGAGGAATGACTCGCGATGCAGCCGCTGCTTGCGCGGTCGGGCTTTGTGAAAGGATGCGTGCAGTGATCAGGAATAGCCGCTCAAAATGCGACCCGCCCTTGCTGCGCTTGCGGAACAGCTGGCCGACCACAGGGATGTCGCCTGCAACGGGCACCTTAGATTTATAGTCATATTCGGTGTCGATGGTCATGCCGCCGATCAGCAGGCTCTCGCCCTGTTTCACCACGGCATTGGTGTTTATACTCGATTGTTTGACGGCCGGAATGCCGTCAACAATCAGGCCGCTGGGGGAGCCATCGACAATATCGATTGCCAGACGTGTGCGCAGTTCGCCGCCGTCATAAAGCACCGACGGATTGACACGCATGATAAGGCCTGCCGTGATTGGGAACAGGTCAACTTGTCGGTCTCCCGCGACCCTGGCGTAATAGGTAACCTGATTGTTGAACACGACGGGAATGTTGTTCAGCGTGCTCATCCGTGGTCGCGAAACGACGCGCAACGCCCCTGATTTTTCGAGCGCGTTGATCCGCACACTGAACCCGGCGAGTGCACCAGTCAGGATATTGGCGCCTATGTTGCCGGGCGAAAACCCTTGCGTCGGATTGGTCTGCTGCCCGCCAAATAGCGCGTTCAGGTCGCTATTCTGAAGGCTGAAATCAATGCCAAGCTCCTTCAGCCGCGTCGTATCCAGCTCAAGAATCGTCGCTTCGACTTCGATACCACGCGGTTCGATGTCGAGGCCACGGATGATGTCTTCATACACGCTCATCGATTCAGGGCGGTCGCGGACGATGACGGCATTGTTGGTGGCGTCGACTTCAACGCGCGGGCCATTGACGTCGCGCATTGAAACCTGACGCGCGGAACCGCCACTGCTCCCACTCGAACCGTCATCGTCGTCATAGTCGCGCTGCGATGCATCAGGCGGCACGGCAGTGAGGCCGCGCCCGAGCAGGCGCGGCACTGACTGACGCGCAATATCGAAATTGCCGCTTGTCGAAACTGTGTTCGACTGCCGCCCGTCACCCATAATCCCGCGCAGGATGGAAGCGACTCCGGGCGTTACATCAGTCCGGTCAAAACTCTTCTGGATCGTGTCATCCGCACGGGCATAGCGCAGGTAGAAAATCCGCACTTCATATGGACTACGCGCGCTGGCCCGGGTCAGGACGTTCGACCGCACTGTTTGAAGCGCAGCGGGGCCACTCAGCATTGGCGAGATGATCGGCATATTAGCGGGCGTTGTCGCTTTGATCACGGGACTGGGTGTGATCGTCGCAAAATTAGTGGCTGGTGGTTTCGTTGATGCCGCAAGTTGCGCGACGCGTTCGAGGAAAGTTGGCACGCCGGTTGCGCTAACGCTGCCATTTGC
>JAYTWA010000211.1:0-2736 GCA_043743675.1 Sphingomonadales bacterium | reverse complement strand
TGTCGATCAGTACTTTGTTCGATGGGCTTGCGTTACCGGCGACGATCATCAAGCTGTTATCTGTGGTCATTACG
The DNA here is from genome assembly GCA_043743675.1 of Sphingomonadales bacterium. GTDB lineage: Bacteria > Pseudomonadota > Alphaproteobacteria > Sphingomonadales > Sphingomonadaceae > Sphingomonas_O. The sequence goes on along the minus strand of JAYTWA010000211.1, from coordinate 2,662 downwards.
GGCGCGTTGGCGGCGGCAGTCTTTTCGCTGCTTCGGGTTTGTAATGTCGATAGAAGGCGTGCCGCAGCGACAAGTCTTGCTATTTTCATTGTTCCAACGGTTGCGCTGAATGCCGCCTATTTTGCGCAGAACGATGCGTTGTGGGTCGCGCCAAGTGTTATGGCGGTTGCCGCTGCTATCCGGCAACGTCCGGTTGCCATGTTAATTTGGTGTGGGGTCGCTTTTTCGGTGAAGCTGCAAGCTATTTTTCTTGCCCCTTTTATCGTGGGTTGCCTGCTCACGATGCGTCCGAAATTTTGGTATTGGGCAGTGCCGGCGGTTGCTTATGTGGCGCTGATGCTGCCAGCGGTCGCTTTTGGGTGGCCAGTGAGTGATCTTGCTACAATTTACCTGCGTCAGTCACAGGCATTTGGCCCGCAAATGAACATCAATGCACCTAATGTTTGGCTTTTATTGTCATACGGACCCTGGTTGGAGCCAGCCCGCTTGTTCCAGCCAGCAACCGCGTTTGGCGCGATTGTCGGGTTGTTCATTGTTCACCGCACGATGATCACTGTGGCCAACGCACCAAATTTATTGTTGCTTGCCTTGTGTTCAACGCTGGCAATCCCCTATTTTTTGCCCGGCATGCACGAGCGTTATTTTTTCTTGGTCGATATTTTGGCAATTTCGCTCTGTTGTGTCCTGCCAAGCTGGCAAACGATAACGATCGCAGCACTCGTACAAATTGGTTCGCTGGGCGCCTATTTATTGTGCCTTACAGAAGAACATAGCTACACATTGGACCGCGTTACGGGCATCATTCAAATTGAGTTGAACGAAGGCAAAGTCCTGTTCTACGGGCCAATTTGTGCGACCGCGATGACAGCGGCGTTGTCACTCGTGATTTGGCAAATCGTAAAGCTGCCGAAAATTGTGACTGCACAATCGACTGACACGTCGCTGCTCGCAATTGGTGTTCGCTGAGCTACGGTCGCCGCCGTTTCCGCGGCAACGGAAGCCATTTGCGTGGATTGCATCGCTTTTTGTATACCTAGCGTCGATAGGCTGGGATCGACAATCCGCGAATGATGGCCATTGCCCGGAGCCCAAATCCGGCAAACGCGCCAATCGCTGATGCGAGTAATATCGGCACGCCGACAAGCATCAGACCGACCGATAAGCTGGCGGCAAGCGCTGCGGCTGTGACGTAAATTTCGGGGCGTAGCAAAATCGACGGTTCACCGGCCAGAACGTCGCGGATGACGCCGCCGACACAGGCCGTGATGACACCCATCATCATCGCTGGCACGGGGCCGATGCCAAGGCTCAGGGCTTTCCACGCGCCAAACACGGCATAAAGGGAAAGGCCAATAGCATCGAACCAGTCGAGCGAACGCGGGTTCCACATACGCGCCGGGATAAACCAGACGGCAAGGGCCGTGGCGAGGCATGTGACGGGAAACCGCCAGTCATGAATCCAGAAAACGGGTGCGCCAATCAAAAGATCGCGCACGGTGCCGCCGCCTGTTCCGGTGACAAGCGCAAAAAACGCAAATGTTACCAGCGTCTGATTACGCCGCGCCGCTGCTAATGCCCCCGATGCCGCGAACACTGCAATCCCAAACAAGTCGAGGATGACAAGGAACGGCGCGAGATCGTTTGCGAGCGTTCCGTAAAGCATCAAATATGGATCGCCTTGCCCTGCACACCCATCGCGGCTTCCTTCAGCGCTTCGGAATGCGTCGGGTGCGCATGGCAGGTGTAGGCGATGTCTTCGCTTGTCGCGCCGAATTCCATGGCTTGCGCGGCTTGTGCGATCATCGTGCCCGCGAGCGATGAGATGATGTGGACGCCGAGCACGCGGTCCGTTTTTGCATCCGCAATCACTTTGACGAAACCGTCCGTGTCGCGGTTGGTTTTCGCGCGGCTGTTGCCCGCAAAGGGGAATTTGCCGACTTTGATGTCGCCGCGTTCTTTGGCTTGCTCTTCGGTCAGGCCGACGCCTGCGATTTCGGGGTGGGTATAGGCGACGCTGGGGATAATCTCGTGGTTGACGATACCGGTCAGCCCCGCAATGTTTTCGGCCACAGCAATCCCTTCATCCTCGGCCTTGTGCGCGAGCATCGGGCCGGGCGCGACATCGCCAATCGCCCAGATGCCGAGGACACTGGTTTCAAAGCGGTGGCCAATCTCGATCTGTCCGCGCGCATTGGTCGTCAAGCCTGCTTTGTCGAGTGCCAACCCGTCGGTATTGGGCTTGCGGCCAATGCTGACCAGCACGACGTCGGCCGCAATGGTGTCGGATGCGCCGCCTGCTGCCGGTTCGACAGTGACAGTCGCTTTCTTGCCCTTCACCGATACGCCGGTCACTTTAGTCCCAGTGTGGATTTCAAAGCCTTGTTTCTTGAAAATCTTGGCTGATTCTTTGCGCACTTCGCCGTCGAAGCCGGGCATGATCTGGTCAAGATATTCAACAATCGTGACTCTCGCACCCAGCCGCCGCCAGACACTGCCCATTTCAAGTCCGATGATCCCGCCGCCAATAACGACCAGATGTTCGGGCACTTTGGGGAGCGCGAGGGCGCCGGTTGAATCGACAACAACATCGGGCACGAGATCAACACCGGGCAGCGGTGTGACGGACGATCCGGTTGCGATCACGATGTTCTTCGCGCGGTAG
>JAYTWA010000210.1:0-1983 GCA_043743675.1 Sphingomonadales bacterium | reverse complement strand
CCGAGGCAGTTGCGGTTAAGACAAGCTGGATGGATGGTATCGATTTCATGGCAATCGGCCGGATTATCGCGGGCGTGTTGGCGGTTGCGCTTGTTGTATTTGGTGTCGGTCGTCCCTTTCTTAAGTCGCGTGCCAAAGCGGCGGCGGACCGCAAGGCCGAACTCGCGCCGATGCTTGCTGATGAAGTTGCGCGGCAGCGGCGTGATGCACCCATTACGCTTGATATGATTTCATCGGCCCCAAGCTATGCCGACCGCGCTGCCTTGGTTCGCGATTTTGTGAGCCAGGATCCCAAGCGTGCCGCTGCTGTCATGCGCAGCTTGCTCGAGCCGGAGAAAGCAGATGGCTGAGATCAACCCTGATGCTGCGATCCTGCTGATGCTGCTGGCCGATGACCAGGCGGCGCAAATTGTCGAGGAATTATCACCGCGCGAGATTGAAATGCTCGGCAAGGCAATGGTTGCCTTAAACGAAGTCGGATCAGACGAAGCCGAAGGTGCACTCAACCGTTTCGTGGAATCTGCGCGCAATCATAGTGCGGTCCGTGTTGACGGCGCGGAGCGTGCCCGATCTGTGCTGACGAAAGCATTGGGCGATGATCGCGGGGATGCCGTCATGGCCAAGCTCGCCCCCGCAGCACCGACAGCACAATTCACGCCGCTAAAATGGATGCGCGACGCAGAAATCATTGCCGTCATTGAAAGCGAACATCCGCAAGTTGGCGCGGCAATTTTGGCCGATGTCGAACCCGAGCGTGCCGCGCTGCTTATGCAGGGGATCGCCCCGGCACAGCAGGAAGATTTGGTGCGGCGTATGACGCGGCTTGGCAATATCGGTCCCATCGCAAACGAGGAACTGGCGCGGTTTCTGGGGGATGGTGCGAGCAAGCCCGCGCCTGTTCCGGTGGAGCGTTCGGCGCGCGTGACTGCTGCCGCTGCGATTCTGAGCAAAATGCCCAAGCCGTCCGACCAAGTGCTGCTTCGCGCGATTGGGAAACGTGACAAGGCACTGGCGCAGGACATCGCCGACGAGATGTTTATCTTCGCTGACGTCCTTAAACTCAGCGCGAAAAATCTGGCGACGGTCATGCGCGGCGTTGATGCCGATGTGCTTGTGCTTGCCATGCGAACGCTTCCAGAGGCGGAGCGCGAAAAGATGCTGGCAGGATTGTCAGCGCGTGCAGCGGATACAATTCGCGACGAACTCACCGAAGCGGCCCCTGTTACGCTGGCCGATGTCGAGTCTGCACAGAAAGCCATCGTCGGCATCGTGCGCCAGATGGAAAATGACGGGTCGCTCCAGCTTGGTGGGAACGCAGCCTATGTCTAAGATGTGGCAACGCGCTGATTTCTGGCCAGCGGACCGCGCGAGCGCGCCTGTTGCCGACGACTTTGCGCGCGGCGTTGCCGAGGGGCGTCGCACTGTCGAAGCAGAGTTGGCGGGGGAACGCGAAGCGCTGCTTCAGCTGGCGGGATCGCTTGAAACGCTCCAGCCGCCATCATCGGGATTGATCGCCACGCTGATAATCGAGGCTGTCGAGCGGCTGGTGCGCGATGTCGCGGGTCAAGCGCCCATCGATGCGTCATTGTTGTGCGAGCGGGCCGACGCCTTGGCAGAACTGATTGCAGGTGAGGGGGAAGCCGTGCTGGCCGTCCATCCCGAAGATGTTTCCCATTTTGAAGGTACCGCAAGCGTTGTCGGCGACCCATCACTGGACCGCGGCACAGTGCAGGCGCGTATTGCCGGCAGTCTTTACGAAGATGGGGTGATGCCAGCGCTTGAACGGTTGCGTGGTGAAATCACTCGCCTGGGACTTGCAACATGATTGAGCTGGCCGAACGCGCCCTTGCCGACTGTCAACCGGCACGCGTCGCGCCGAATATGGTCGGGCGGCTGACGGGGGTGCGTGGCCCGTTTCTGATTGTCAGCAGTTTTCGATGCGCCCTTGGCACTGGTGCGATCGTTGATGATAGGATCGCCGCT
>JAYTWA010000209.1:0-5896 GCA_043743675.1 Sphingomonadales bacterium | reverse complement strand
CGCATCAAGCACACCCTTCACAGCGGATAGCTGCCCCTTGCCACCGTCGATCAGCAACAGGTCAGGCCATGTTCCGTTCTCGCGATCCGGGTCTTCTTCTTGCGCTCGGGTGAAGCGCCGCTCGAGGACTTCGCGCATCATACCGAAATCATCACCAGGCACAGTATCAGGGTTCTTAATATTAAATTTGCGATATTGGCCTTTGATAAACCCTTCTGCCCCTGCAACAATCATGGCGCCAACCGAATTTGTTCCTTGAATATGACTGTTGTCATAGACTTCGATTCGCTTGGGAGGCCCTTCAAGCTCGAATAGCTCAGCAACATCGCGTAACAGCTTGCCCTGTGTTGTCGCCTCGGCAGCACGGCGATCAAGCGCTTCCTCGGCATTGCGTGTTGCCTGTTTCACAAGGCGAACGCGATCGCCACGTTGAGGCATTGTCAAGACAGTCTTGCCACCCAGCGCTTCTTCGAGAAGCGCTGCCTCATCAAGTATTCGATCAAGCAAAATTGACCGCGGCGGCGGGATCTCCTCGTAAAATTGCATGAGTAAGCTGGCTAACACCTCATCTTCGGGCACATCGGCGGTGTGCGCGGGGAAAAAAGCACGGTGGCCCCAATTCTGGCCGCCACGTATAAAAAATGCCTGCACACAAGTGACACCCGATTTACACGCCAACGCCCAAATGTCGGCATCACCCACGCCGTCGGCATTGATTGCCTGTGTTCCCTGAATAAAGGTCAGTGCTCGAAGACGGTCGCGGTATAGCGCTGCCCGTTCGAAATCCATGGCTTCGGCGGCGGACTCCATCGCAGCGCCCAACTTGGCCTGCACGGACGTGGCTTTGCCCGCGAGAAACGATTTTGCATCGCTGACCAACTCTGCATAGTCCTTTTCGGAAACACGCCCCACGCATGGCGCAGAGCAGCGCTTGATCTGGTAAAGCAAACAAGGCCGATCACGGTTGTTGAAAAAGCTGTCGGTGCAGCTGCGCAGTAGAAACAACTTCTGCAGCGCATTAAGTGTCGTGTTGACCGAGCCTGCGCTAGCGAATGGACCGTAATAATTTCCTTTTGCCCGCCGCGCACCGCGATGTTTCGAGATACGTGGATACGCATGATCTGCACGTAACAATATAAACGGGAATGACTTATCGTCTCGCAGCAAGACATTGTAGGCGGGACGATAACGCTTGATCAGCTGCGCCTCGAGCAACAGCGCCTCGGCTTCGTTGTTAGTCGTGACAATCGTCATGCCACGCGTTTGCGCGACCATGCGTTGCAATCGCCGCGAAAGACGGGCGACCTGCGTATAATTAGCCACACGATTACGCAGTGACCGCGCTTTGCCGACATAAAGCACATCGCCGCGCGTATCGGTCATCCGGTAGACACCCGCCTTTTGCGGCAAGGTCGTTAAGACGTTCCGAATTGCCGCAACGCCAGTGTCAAGGTCAGGAGCCTCACCGCCCTTGACGGTGTAGGTCGCTTTATCTTCGTTAAACCGGTCGGGGGATTGGGGCGACGACATATTTGTGACTTAGGGGTTCGACCCCGTGCCGTCACCCCATCGACTTACTTGAGAGACGCAAGTTCTGCCGCAAGTTTCGCGATGCCCTCATCAGTGATTTTGTCGCTCGCCATCGGCTGAAGCGCTTTCAGGCTCATACCCTTGAACTGTTCATACATCGCGTGCGTTGTCATTCCTGGGAATACGGCATCAAGCACAGCTTTGGCTTTCGGGTCCGCGGCAATGGCCTCAATTGGCATATCAATTGTGAACTTAGCGGCGGCGGGCGTAACAACTGGCGCAGCGGATTGGGCGAATGCCGGAGCTACTGCAAAGCTGGCGACCATCAATGTAATCACGAAACGCATAAAACGATCCTTTCCTAATTGAGGCGACTAATGGCGTTATCTACCAATGGCTTGTCAACTATAACATCGTGGTGTGCTACAATCAGCGAGGCAGCAGCAATTGCCGCTGCGTTTGCTGCCTTGGCGCGAACGTCAGCAATTGCGCTACGCTCGGCGGCAGAGATTTTATCTTCAGCCATGCTCTTGCGTCGTGCAATCAACGCTGTGGCGTCAGCATCAGCTTTGGCAACGATTGCTTCGGCTTCGGCATGGGCGTGGGCGCGCATTGCTTTGGCATCGGCATTGGCTGCTGCAGCCTTACCCTCATATTCTGCTCTCAGCGCTTCGGCATCGGCACGCAGTTGTTTGGCCTCGTCAAGTTGCTTGCGAATTTCAACGATGCGCTTGTCCAGCATCGCCCCGACCATTGCCGGCACTTTTTTCCAGATGGCCAAGCCGATGACAAAGAGCATAGCCAGCGCAACCAGCATCGTCGCGTCGAACCCAAATGCCGATGGATCGACATGCGGCGTCATGCCGTTCGCCTCTGTGACAGAGGTTGTATGGGCTTGCTCAGCCATATGTCATTGCGTCCTTGATCGCAGCTGCAGCAGCCGAAGGAGTTATCTTTGCACCTGACAACTTGGTGACCATGTCGTGTGCGGCTTCGGCAGCTGCGCTTTCGATACTCAACAGCGCTGCGTTGGTCGCTGCACGTATCGAAGTTTCAGCATCAGCAACTTTGGCCGCCGCCTTTACATCCGCTGCTTTTACCCGTGTCTCAGCGGCACATGCAGCCTTAGTTTTGGCCGAAGCGGTTTCCGCCTGCGCGTCGGCCTTGGCCACAGCAATTTTTGTGCGCCAGGCCTCTTCGGTTGCATCGGCAGAAACGCGAGCCGTCTCTGCCGCTGCCAAATCGTCAGCGATCTTGCGCTGGCGCATATCGATCGTTACTTCGATTTTTGGCAACATTACGCGACCGATCCCGAAGTAAATGAGGCCAAACACAATGAGCAGCCAGAATATCTGACCCGCATACGTGCTCGCAATCTGGGCGATCTGGGGCATCGATCTTGCTTAGGCGACAAAGATCAGGATCATTGCGACAACAAACGCAAGGAGGCCAAGCAGCTCGGCAGCTGCGAAGCCGATGAACAAACGACCTTGCTGGCCATCAGCTGCACCTGGATTACGTAGCGCGCTTTCCAAGAATGATCCGAACACGTTACCCACACCGAGCGCTGCCATGCCAACACCAATTGCGGCTAGGCCTGCACCGATGAGCTTTGCTGCTTCTGCGTCCATTATCGTAACTCCTTTGTATGACTTGTTAAAACTAGTGAAGATTGACCGCATCATTAATATACAACGACGTGAGCAGAGCGAAAACGTAGGCCTGAATGGCACACACCAACAGTTCAAGCAGGGTGATACCAATCATTAGAATGAAACTTGGCAGTGCGACAACGGGAGCCACCCATAGTGCATCTGCATTCAGTCCATTAATGACAAATCCTGCAAGCACTTTCATCAAGATGTGTCCCGCCGTCATTGCAACGAACAGTCGCAGCGCAAGCGAAAACGGGCGGATGAGAAAGCTGAACAACTCGATTACGAACAACAGCGGGACCATGATCGTGGGTGTCCCGTGTGGGACGAAAAGCGAGAAGAAGTGGAAACCGTGCTTCCAGAATCCGACAATTAGAACGATCGAGAAACTTATGACGGCCAACACACCAGTTACAGTCAGATGGCTGGTAACGGTGAAGGCATGTATCCCTGGGATGATCCCGATTGGCATCATGCCAAGCATGTTCGCCACGATAATGAACATAAACAGCGAGAAAACATAAGGCACATAGGCTTTGCCTTGCGGCCCAACATTTTGCGCCAGCATATTTGAGATAAAGCCCGTCACACTTTCCACCGCGACCTGCCAGCGCCCTGGGACCAACTCGCGCTTCATGCCGCCAAGCATGAAGCCCCATATAAGGACGAGCACGATGATCATGAACAACGCCGAATTGGTGAATGACAGATCGTAGCCACCAATGTTCAGAGGAACCAACGGCTCCACTGTAAATTGATGCATTGGATCGATTTTGCCGCCTTCAGCCGCCACTTCGTTCTAACCCTTATGCGTAGAGAGCGGTCGGACTACTCCGGCCGCTCGCCTGAAATACTTATAATATTCCTGAGTGCCACGATGATCCCAAGAGCCATCATGACAAGTAGGAGAACGGGAGATGTGCCAAAGAGCCGGTCAAGCAACCAACCAATCAGCGCGCCACCGACAGGACCGCCGATCAGTTGCGACAGGACACGATTGCCTTGGGAATACCCTTTCCCTTGACCTTCACTCGCCTTGCCGGACTTGATCAATTCATCGCGTTTTACCGCGTCCAGCCGCTTGTTCAGCGACGTGATACGTGGATCTTCGCGGTCTAGGCCGTCCTGCCCGGAGTCATTGTTGCCCATGCCGTTCCTCCAATTATGGCGACGCGACAATGGGCGCGAACGACCCCACTTTGTTAGATGCGTTTCTAGTAAGGGGGGCACCGCAAGTCAACCGTTGTGCGGTGCGGCAATTTTGCTGTTCAGCTCGCGCAATAATCGGGCAAGTCAATTGGCGCATTGCCATTTCGGACGCGCCAAACGCCATCACGAAGCTGATAAGCCTCACCCGAGCCGACTCGGTTGGCCAATGTTTTGCAACCGACAGCGGCGGCGACATCTTTTACTGTCACTCCACGCTGTTCGGCGAGTTGCGTGTAGCCCGCACGACGCTTGATGTTGATTGCTTCGACTTCGGATTTGAGCGCCGCCGAAATCGTCCCGCGAACGCCGAGATAGCCATCCGCTTGTTCCCCAACAGTCGCGGCATCAATGGCGGCAGCAACGGGGCTCACGGCTTGTGCACGCGCAATGGTGGCAACGGCCCCTGCTGCAATGGCAAAACCGACAGCAGCGGCAGCAATGATTTTCGAACGATAGGTCATTTCGGAAACAACTCCGGATTGCTTGTGATAAAGTCGTCGGCGTCCTTTTGGAGCTTAACAATGACTTCCTGTTTGATATTGACGTTCAAGTTGATCTCGATCGGCTTGTCGGGTGCCTTTATGTTAATGCACCCGGTGCTTGCGAGAACAATGAGAAGCGCGGCATTTTTCATAACTACTTGCTTCGCATCGCCAACTCTTTGCGTCAATGTCATGATACTCATGGCTTGGTCTCGCTTACAGAAGGCTGAACGGGTGGTTTGCGCATCTCGGGGATGGTGCGCTGGAGCAATGAGCTTGGATTCTGAATCGTCCGCGCGGTGTTAAGCAAGCTGCGGAACGGCGCCGTTACTTTGATATTGAACACGAACGGCAGCCCTATGAACTGGCGGGTAATGAAGCTTTTAGGGGGACTTAGTGGTGCTTCATTGATCCCGTCGAAATTGATCTGAGATATGATTTCGCCATCGAGCGGACCGTTCAAGGCAACCGCCAAGTTGTTGTAGCGAATCGATTTCAGCGCATCGAAAGCAAGGTTTGCAAAAACGTTCATTTTTGCATTCGAAATTTCACCAACATACGCCAATGTTCCGCCACCACGCCGCACGACCAGCCGTCCACCTTCGATGCGTCCGCCATTTGCATCGAAATACATTGGCATGACCCCGTCAAATATGCCGGAGGCCGCAAGATTTTCGAATTCGAGTTGCTGAATGAATTTGGCAGCATCGAGACCGACAACTCGGAAAGTCAACTTTCGTTCGCTATCCTGCCCCATGTCGATGATCGTGGGATCTAACAGCAACTCCCCCCCGGCGAAGGGCCAAGCCCCACTTTCAATCGCAAGTCGCTGCTCGGGAAGGAGTTGATAGCTGATCAGCCCATTGGTCACCAGTGTGCCCGGATTGATGCCGGCAATCGTCACTTGTTGTCCCGACGGCGTGGCCATTGCGAGCAGATCGTTAAAGACAATCTCTCCTTTCAAGCCTGTTACAGGGCCGAAGGCAGCAGCAAAATCAAGGTTATCAGTCTTAAACCTTC
>JAYTWA010000208.1:0-1521 GCA_043743675.1 Sphingomonadales bacterium | reverse complement strand
CGAACGCGGACGGTCATCCGGTATTGTTGAGGCTGCCGTTGCCGACACTGACCAGGAAATTGACCAATCCCGCGTTCTGACAGCGCTGAATACTGCGTTTGTTGTGGTCACTCTGGGTGCTGATGCCGCAGTGCTTGCCGCCGCTGATGTAACAGCCACCGAACTCGGCGTGACGTTTACATCCGACGAAGGGGTCAATCTACTAGAGCAGAGCTTTCAGACGCTTACCCGGGCAGGCAGAAGCCCAACCCTGAAAGACGCGCTTTTTGAGCTTGTCGAGAATGGGAACCTTAGCAAAGAGCAAGCCGTGCAAATCCTTGCCCGACAATCGGGCAGTGATGCTGGGTTCTGGCAGTCGCTTGGTGCCAATGGCGCAGGCTATGCGACTGCGGGTGCTGTGGGCGCGATCATCGGCCAAAGCGGCGTGTCTGGCGAGGTCGTGCCAATTTCAAACAACCAAGGCACACTTCCAACCGTGACCGACGAAGCTGGACTGACGATAAACGAACATCTTGACGCAATCAGCCTTGCCTCTCAAACGGTGGCGATGTCGAAAAATGTAGGCATAGAAGCAGCCGGCGCATTCCTTTTTGGCGATCATGGCTATAGCCCGGCGGTTGTTGAGCAGGCCCTTGAACTGCTGCCCCCTGACGTGCAAAACGAACTGATCGCCTATCGCGACGGCTTTACAGACAACGCGCAACTCAGCAGCCTTATTGCCGCGGGCGACCTCGAGGGTGTTGCCGCATATATTGAGGGGCTGCCTTCAGCGGCGCAGCAGTATGATGCGTTGGTAGCCGTCTTGAACGCCGGCGGGCAAGTGATGGCGTTTCAGGTTCTGACTGCATTGCCAGAGGGCGTTGCCGCCAACATCCTGATTTACGAACAGTCTGCCAATCTCAACTCCCTCGAAACAGCAAGTGGCGCGCCTGCAGATCCTCTTGATACGTCAGGACCGGTGATCAACGCATTGTTTGATCTGGCCTCGGTACAGCCGGAGGCATTTCAGGAGGACTTTGGTGCGATCTTTGCCAAGGTAGCGGAAATTTCGCCTGATCTTGGAGCGCATATTCTTTACACGGCATTGCGTTTCCGCGCAGCACCCGACGGCACCGGCAACGATGTCGACCTCGCGGCGACAATCCTGACCAGTGTCGATGAAGGCAGTGCGCTTCAACTTCTCAATTCGCTTGACGAGCTGGAAGCAGACAATGGGCCACGTCGCAATTTGGGTGAAAGCTCGTCTCAGTTCCAATGGGCATCGTTATCAATCCTGGCTGCGATAATGCGCAATACCGGCGACATCACCCTTACCTTCAAGCACGAGCTAAACGGGGATTACCAGACCGGTGATCTAAGCGTCGGTCCGATTGCTGACTACGCCGCGACAAGTACGGAAGCCAAGTCACAAGTCGATCGCCTTAACGACTATATCTTCAATCCCTTTGCGGCCTTCAGTGATCCCGACGACGGCGCGGAACTTGGTGAGTATGCCTTGTTGGCGTATGGCTATGACAATGC
>JAYTWA010000207.1:0-4199 GCA_043743675.1 Sphingomonadales bacterium | reverse complement strand
TTGGCAATGATCTCAGTTGGACAGTAAGTCGCTATAGCCCACGGTGTCAGCGGCGATGCGCCCATTATCGCGCAGGAAATTGAACAACTGCTGATCATGGCGATTGACTGCTGAGAGGCGCCCACCGCCGACCGCTGGTTGCCACCGCGGAGCTGCTGCAGCTTCGACATGGTCTCCACTGATTGTGGCGCGTTGGATCACCCGCTCACCAACAAAATCGTTGAGGACATAGTGTGAGGTGCAGCGATTGTCCCAAATGCCGATGCTGCCAGGCCGCCAGTGATAGCGAACGGTAAAGCGCTCGCTTGCCACCCAGCGCGTTAAATAACCGAGCAACATTTCGCTTTCTGGCGCGCTGAGTTCAACAATGCGCCGGGTGAAATGGCTGTTGACATACAGGGCCTTGCGTCCGGTCTCTGGATGCACCCGCACAACCGGATGGATCGCCATCTTGTCTGTGCGATTGTGAGGCAGGGCGTCGTTTAGAGCGGTCAAGCCCTCGCACAGCTCTTTCATAGGCGCGGACAAATTGTCGTAGGCCGCATAAAGACTGCTCCACATGGTGTCGCCGCCGAATTCGGGGCAGGTGACCAGATGGAGCACCGACATTATTGGCGGGGATTCCTCGAAGGTAATATCGGTGTGCCATTCATCGGCAATGCCGCCCATGCTGGCTGATAGTTGGAAGATTTCAGGAGGAAGGCCGCCGGCCTTGCCAAGGTTCGGATGGCCCTCAAGCTCACCAAATTGCCGGGCGAAGGCCACATGCTCATCGGGCGTCGGTGATTGATCAGGCAAGAATACTACCTGATGTTCGAGCAAGAGCTCACGGATCGCCGCGATAGTTTCGGCCGTGGGGTGCCGAATGTCAGGCCCGACAATTTCTGCGCCGAGGGCGCCTGCCAGGCGCCGAACCGTCCAATTCGTTGGAATGCTCACGATAAACTCTCCTCGTTTTTATATTTATAGCCTGTGATTTACGCGTAACGCCAAAGACTCTCGTGACGTTTTTGAAGCTGCTCTGGGGGCCAGGGCGCCCGATGGGACAAACGCCAACTTTTTAGACATGCTATCGTCCGGTTTTCGGGCCAATCGGCCATCACAGGCTCAATGTTCCGCTGAACTGCCAGTTTCGTTCTGTTTCAGATGGAATTGCAATATCGATCATGCCGGCTCCCGAAAGCGCACTGTAGCGGCCACTTCCGCCTCTGGCAGACCAGGAACCGAACATGACAGGTGCAGGCACACCATCGGCGCCAATGACGCCGCGTCCTGTCCAGATGAATCGGAAATAGGCCTTGTCACCGCTTGCGTGGGCAAATTCGATGAAGCCCTGACCTTCACCATAGGTCGTCGCGATTTCATGCAGCCCCCATTCGGTCATCAGGGCGCCGTCAAAGGGCCCACCGATCACTGGGCCCGCACGCTGGACGAGCCGCACCGCCAGCTGGCTGCCGTCTTCAAAGTTTAGGCTGCGATCATCAACCGGGCTGATCAGGGCAGAAAACGCGACGGTGCCACAAAACTCTGTGCGCTTTATCTCCGACATCAGCGAAACCCTCCTTCCGACTAAATCAATTCACCTCGTCCGCTGCCGCCCGGTCAAGCAGTTCGCCCCGGCTTTAGGAATTGGGGCACTTGGTCGAAATGCCAAACGAGACGAGATCGAGGCACGCATCTTAACATCATACGAACTAGCAATCGTCCCATTTGGTGCAAAGTGAAAAGCCGACTGATCGTAAGCATGGCGCCAAGGACTTAAGGGCCAGGAGTCCCGGCTGCTAAAGGCGGATGGATTGCCTCCGAACCCACCTCGCGTTGTGATCGGTGTCGGTTAGCTATGCTCATTGCCTCGAATTGCGGGCATGACGCATGGCCTGCGGATGATCATCACTATCCTTGCCGCCAATAGGTGCGTCATAGTGAATTGGAATTACGTATGAGCAAGCCGTTTGATTTCAATGGGTCCGCGATCTGGATCACGGGTGCATCGTCGGGCATCGGGGAGGAATTGGCGAAGCAGGCGGCGGCGAAGGGGGCCAGGCTCATTCTGTCCGCCCGCGACGTTAGCCAACTGGAACGCGTGCGGAGCGCCTGCATTGCCGCCGGGGCCAATGACGTCCTCGTCTTGCCTTTGGACGTAAGCGATTTCGGCGCCATGCAACCTGCGGCAACCACAGTTCTTGACCATTTTGGCCAGATTGACCTTCTGGTAAACAATGCTGGCGGCACCCATCGCTCGTTCTGCGTCGATACAAGCATGGATGTCTATCGGCGGATGCTGGACGTGAACGTGCTTGGCCAGATCGCACTGACAAAAGCCGTCCTGCCAATGATGATTGCGGCGGGATCAGGACATGTTGCGGTTACATCAAGCGTGGCAGGTAAACTGGGGTCGCCGCTGCGGACAGGGTATTGCGCGGCCAAACATGCAGTGATGGGTTTTTTCGACGCCTTGCGCGCCGAAGTCGCCGATGATGGCATCGCTGTCACCACGATCCTGCCGGGCTTTGTCCGAACCAACATCGGGGATCGCGCGCTCGCTGGTGATGGAAGCGCATTTCGGGGTGATAACAGCATGATCGAAAACGGGATGCCGGTGGAGGATTGTGTGCACGAGATTGTGGCCGGGCTGGAGGCAGGAACGGCAGAGATCATCGTGGCCGGCGAGGCGGAGCTGCATGCGCTGGCCCTGAAAACAAACGACCCGGATCAAGCGATGGCGCTGCTTGTCCAGCTGGGCCGCGAGGCGCGCAAAGCGGAGCCGCGCTAAGATACACCAACCGGTGGTTGGGCAGGGTGCCCGCTGGCTGCGCACAGTGGACGAACGTTTTTCGAAGGAGAACGACACTTGACTGATCTCATCAATATCCACCGGGCTGACGGCATTCTGACCTTGGTCATGAACCGTCCCGAAAAGAAGAACGCCCTGACCAACGAGATGTATGGCGCGCTCGCCGATGCCCTCGAAGGCGCTGAGCATGACAGCGAAATCCGCGTCGTCATGATTCGCGGCGAAGGCGATATGTTTACCGCAGGAAATGACCTCAGCGAGTTTGCCGCAGGCAGCAGCGGTCCGCGTCATGTTGTACGCTTCATTGCCGCGCTGGCGACTGCAACCAAGCCGCTGGTTGCGGCGGTCCAGGGAAAAGCCGTCGGGGTCGGGACGACATTGTTGTTGCACTGTGACCATGTTGTGCTTGCCGACGATGCCCAGCTGATCACGCCGTTCGTCAATCTCGCATTGGTTCCCGAAGCCGCTTCAAGCCTGCTCTTGCCGGCCCGCATCGGACATGTCCGCGCGTTCGCGATGTTCGCTGTCGGCGATCCCGTAAATGCGTCTGACGCGCTGGCATGGGGGCTGGCAAACAGTGTCGTGGCGCGATCTCAGATTGATGGCACAGCGCTGGCGTTTGCAGAACGCCTCGCCAATCAGCCGCTGGGCGCACTAATCGCGACTAAGAAACTCATGCGCGCGACCGGTTCGATTACCGCGCACATGGATGTCGAGAGCGGTGAGTTCAACGCCCGGTTGGCCAGTCCGGAAGCCCAGGAGGCGTTCGCGGCATTTGCAGAGCGCCGCCGGCCTGATTTCCGGAAATTTGCCTAGCAAATGTAAGCTGTGAGGTCCGAGTTCGAAGCGACAAGACAAAGCGCCCTTCATCGCCAGCGCCACGTGGCCTTGGCCGCCGTGCGCCGATCGTGCGCTTCGCCCGGTCCTCGACGTCGGCGGCTGCGACCTGGATTGAACGAAAGATCGAACCGCCATCAGGCGTCGTCGACCATCGTGCGAAGCGCTTCTGGGTCAAGCAGTGTAATCTGCATATAGCCGACGCTGATAAGGTTGCGTCGGGTCATCTGGTGCAGGATGCGGCTGACCGAATTGCGCGACAGATTAGCCATCGCACCAAGCTCGGCTTGATTTACAAAAGCGATCGGTGGACGGGTTTGCCGTGTCCGAAACCGGCATCCGGCGAGCCGCAGCAGCGTGGAAAGGCACCGCCGGTTACTGTTCGCAATCATCAGGTCGGCGGCAATATTGGCTGCCTTGTTGCCATATTGCGATGCCAGCGCCGCGATGTGCCGCCACCAAACCGGGTGCTTTTCAAGCAACCCGTTCAAGTCGTTGCGGGTGATGACAGCCAACACGACCTGCGTTCGCGCTATCAGCGATGCGTTGCGCGGCGTGTTCATGATCA
>JAYTWA010000206.1:0-3076 GCA_043743675.1 Sphingomonadales bacterium | reverse complement strand
CCGAGGCCAAGCATTGCCGCCGCCACGAATAGCGCAAGCATTGCCGTGCGGCGATTCCGGTCGATTGCAAGGGCCGTCACTGGCTAATCCGCGCAATGGTGATGAAGTAAAACAGAACGACCATGCCAACGAGCAGCACCGCCGTTACGACCGAGCGCGATTTGCGGCGGCGCGTAAATTCGTCATCGGGGATCATACATAATTCCGGTCAAATGCCAGTGCCGCAAAGATCAACAGGACATAGCCAATCGAATAGATAAAGAGCATGCGTTCGGGCTTCATCGTTGCTGGCGTCGGCGCATCGATAATTAAGCACCATGCCGTGAGCGCAACGAATACAACCGAGCTAACGACAGCAATTGCGCCATAAAGCGTGCCAGCCAAACCAAGCATCCATGGTGAAACAACCGCTATGGCCATCAAAACCGCATAGCCAAGCATTTGAATGCGAGTCGCCTTGCCGCCCGCCACGACAGGCAGCATCGGCACGCCACCTTTCGCATAATCATCACGGATCAACAACGCGAGCGCCCAGCTGTGCGGCGGCGTCCACAGGAATATGATTGCGAACATGACTATCGGCAGCAACGACACATCGCCCGTTGCGGCAACCCATCCGATCAGTGGCGGAAATGCCCCTGCTGCGCCGCCGATCACGATGTTCTGTGGAGTCCGGCGCTTGAGGCCAACTGTGTAAACCAGCACATAGAACAGGATCGATACAACAAGCAGTGCCGCGGCAAACGCGTTCGCGGCAAGATACATCAGCACCACCGAAAACACGCCAAGCCCTACACCGAAATGGAGTGCCGTCTGTGCATCAATGCGCCCCGCCGGCAGTGGCCGGTTCGCTGTGCGCTTCATCAGCGCATCGATGTCGGCTTCATACCATTGATTCAGCGCCCCCGCAGACCCCGCAGCAAGCGCAATCGCAAGGATAGAGGCAAAACCCAGCGCAGGCGATAACGTCACGGGTGCCGCAAGCATCCCGCACAAGGCCGTAAATACGACCGACCGCATCACGCGCGGCTTTGTCAGCGCAAATAAATCGCGCCAATCGGCCGGCAAGGGCAGAGCGGAAGTTGTTACGGTCGTCATCTGCTTATCGTCCAAGCTTAATGGCGCTTGTCATCCTCAATCACCGGCAGCGTTTCGAACTGGTGATAAGGCGGTGGGCTCGACAACGTCCATTCGAGCGTCGTCGCGCCTTCGCCCCATGGACTGTCCGCTGCCTTGCGCCCGGCCAGGAACGCCCAGGCCAGATTGACGAAGAAAATCGCCATCGACGCGGCCATGATCACATAGCCAACCGAAGCGACATAGTTCCACTGCGACAGAGCATCCGTATAGTCAGGAATGCGGCGCTGCATGCCCTGTAGCCCAAGGAAATGCATCGGGAAGAACAGGATGTTGACGCCGACAAAGAAGGTCCAGAAATGGATCTGGCCCAACGCTTCATTATACATCCGCCCGCTCATTTTCGGGAACCAGTAATAAAAGCCTGCGAACAGCGAGAATACGGCGCCCAGCGACAGCACATAATGGAAATGCGCAACCACATAATAGCTGTTGTGCATATAGGTATCGATGCCGCCATTCGCGAGCACAACACCCGTGACGCCGCCAACGGTGAACATGAAAATAAAGCCCAATGCCCACATCATAGGCGTCTTGAAACTCAGTGAACCGCCCCACATTGTCGCGATCCAGCTGAAAATCTTGATGCCGGTTGGCACCGCGATAACCATCGTTGCCGCCGTGAAATACATTTTTACATTCACGCCCAGACCGCTGGTGAACATGTGGTGTGCCCACACGACAAAGCCGACGACACCAATCGCAACCATGGCATAAGCCATACCGAGATAGCCGAACACGGGCTTTTTCGAGAAGGTCGAGATGATCTGGCTGACCATGCCAAAGCCTGGCAGAATCATGATGTACACTTCGGGATGCCCGAAAAACCAGAAGAGATGCTGATACAGCAACGGATCACCACCGCCCGCTGGATCAAAGAATGTCGTGCCAAAATTACGGTCGGTCAGCAGCATCGTGATTGCCGCGGCCAGCACGGGCAGCGAGAGCAGCAAAAGGAATGCTGTCACAAGGATCGACCAGACAAACAACGGCATCTTGTGCAGCGTCATGCCCGGCGCGCGCATGTTGAAAATTGTCGTGATGAAATTGACAGCCCCCAGAATCGACGACGCACCAGCAAGGTGCAGCGACAGGATGGCCATATCAACTGCTGGTCCGGGTGATCCCGTCGTCGACAACGGCGCATAAACCGTCCAGCCAACCCCGGCACCATTGCCGGTACCACCGGAAAAGAATGTCGAACCGAGCAGCAGAATGAATGACGGCACCAGCAGCCAGAACGAAATATTGTTCATGCGCGGGAACGCCATGTCGGGCGCGCCGATCATGATCGGCACGAACCAGTTGCCAAAACCACCGATCATCGCGGGCATGACCATGAAAAACACCATGATCAGGCCATGCGCCGTGATCAGCACGTTCCACAGGTGATAGGCCTCATCAAGACTCGCGCCGCTACCAACCCAACCTTGCAGATACTGAATACCGGGTTCGGCCAGTTCCAGCCGCATCAGCCCCGAAATTGCGCCGCCAATGATCCCCGCAATGATCGCGAAGATCAGATAAAGCGTGCCGATGTCCTTGTGATTGGTCGACAGGAACCAGCGCGTGAAAAAACCCATTTGATGATCGGCATCATGATGATGGCTATGTGCGTCGGCCTGAAAAGCGTTCGGGGTGTTGATGGCAATATCGGTCATGTCTTTAGCTCTTGGTCGCGGCGACGGGCGCCGGGGAAACAACAGGGGTAACGGCAGCAGCGACAACAGGCTTTTCACCCTTCATGGTGCCACCTTTCGAAGCGACCCAGGCCGCAAACGCTTCTTTCGAAACCGCTTCAACGGTAATCGGCATATAGCCATGGCGCGCGCCGCAGATCTGGTTGCACTGGCCATAATAAACGCCGGGCTTTTCAATCGTGAAGCTCGCTTCGTTGATGCGACCGGGAACGGCATCCATTTGCGTCCAAAACGCCGGG
>JAYTWA010000205.1:0-2151 GCA_043743675.1 Sphingomonadales bacterium | reverse complement strand
AAGATGGTTATTTCGGGGACTTACTGGCGACGTCGGCGCAGGCGCGCGGATGCCGGGGACTTATCATCAATGCCGGTATCCGCGACGTCCGCGACCTTACCGAAATGCAATTCCCTGTGTGGTCGAAAGCGGTGTTCGCGCAAGGCACGATCAAGGCGTCGCTGGGTTCAGTGAATGTGCCGGTGATCTGCTCAGGTGCACATATCGAAGCGGGCGATGTCGTCGTGGCAGACGATGATGGCGTTTGTGTCGTGAAACGCGCCGATGCGGCGACAGTCCTGCAAGCAGCGCAAGCGCGAGAAGCCAATGAAGGCGATAAACGCAATCGACTGGCGACCGGAGAGCTTGGTCTTGATATGTATAATATGCGAGAGACTCTGGCCGAGATGGGGCTTAAATATGTCTAAAGGTGTCCGCTGTATGTGGATGCGCGGTGGCACGTCAAAAGGCGCCTATTTCCTGAAAGACGATCTGGCTGCGGATGCACAGGATCGTGATGCATTCCTCCTCGGCGTGATGGGGTCGCCTGATCCCAACCAGATTGACGGTATGGGCGGCGGCGATCCGCTAACCAGCAAAGTAGCAGTCGTATCGAAATCATCGCGTGACGGTGTCGATATTGATTATCTTTTCCTACAGGTGTTTGTCGATCAGGCCATCGTTACAGACGCACAAAATTGCGGCAATATTCTCGCCGGTGTTGGCCCGTTTGCGATCGAACGCGGGCTAGTGATAACAAACGGCGATGAAACGCGCGTCACCATCTATATGGAAAATACTGGACAGGTGGCCGTAGCTACCGTGCAAACACCCGGCGGCATCGTCACTTATGAAGGCGACGCTGAAATCGATGGCGTCCCCAGCAGCCATGCGCCCATTCCGCTTGAATTTCGTGATACTGCTGGGTCAAGCTGTGGCGCGTTATTGCCAACGGGTAATGCAGTTGATGTGGTGAACGGTATACCGGTCACGTTGATCGACAATGGGATGCCCTGCGTAGTAATGAAGGCTGAAGATGTCGGCATTACTGGATATGAAAGTCGAGATGACCTCGACTCAAATATCGAACTAAAGGCAACAATCGAAGCAATCCGCTTAGCGGTCGGCGATCGCATGAACCTCGGCGATGTTACTTTTCAATCTGTGCCAAAAATGATGCTCGTCGCACCTCCGCGTTATGGTGGTGCGGTAACCGTGCGCAGCTTTATCCCGCACCGCGCGCATGCAACTATAGGCGTGCTGGGCGCAGTGACCGTTGCAAACGCTTGCCTCGTATCCGGATCACCGATTGCCGCAGTGGCAAATGTTCCTGCCGGCAAATGCAAAATCTTGGCAATCGAGCACCCCACCGGCGAAATAAGCTGCATACTGGAAATCAACTCGGCCGGTTTAGTCAAATCCGCAGCATTGCTTCGCACAGCGCGTAAGTTGATGGACGGAACAGCATTTGGGTAGGCCAAATCTTTGTTTTGCGACACAGCGCGCATTAATCGCGATGAGGCTGTGGTCTGATCGCCTTCGGACATTCATGCACAATCAATAAGATCGCTTTTGGCGATGCCGTAAGTTCTGCGCTGCAATCAGATTGCATAAGAAGCGTTGCATCCATGTGGGCAAGTCAGCAGTCATACCATAGACAATCCCACGAGCGGAATCCCGGCCAGCCAGAGCATCAGGCGAACCGAGATTGAGGACGTTCGCAAGCACTGGCACACCATAAGGCAAGCGGGCCGTCATTAGCTGTGTGGGTTATCCTTCAAGTCGATTCCGGGGGCGCAAGCAGCATTTTCTTTTCTTGGGCCGCGCACATACATTTCTGACAATGAGGCAAGTCTCAAAAAGGATGGGGATTGAGCCAATTTGCCGAGGCGCCTTCGCCTGGCAAATTTCATGTTCATCCAGCCACAAATGCTCAAACTCTCGAAAATCCCGAACTTTCTGGCATTCTGTGCTAATGAGCTAACACATAAATCAACGATTCAGCCTAGAATTACAAAAATACTAACACACATTCTGACACATAGCACAAAATGTCTGGATAATATGTATATTTTTCAATGCTTTAACATTACGACATTTCGTCTCATAACCTGTAGGTCGTAGGTTCAAATCCTACTCCCGCAACCAGTTTGGACATACGTTTGGTCGTTT
>JAYTWA010000204.1:0-10146 GCA_043743675.1 Sphingomonadales bacterium | reverse complement strand
GGCTCCGCGCCGGTCGATGATCCATCCGTTGTTTGCATCTGGCCAGCTGCATCGGACGGCGCACACATAACCAATATGGTTTGTTTTGTCAAGGGGTTTTTGGTGCATTGCGAATCGACTTTGCATCCCTAGGGTACCGATATGTCACACGCGCCTTTTGTCCCACTTCGCATTTTCTCTGCCTACACGATGCTCGAAGGTGCGATTGATCCTAAGGACATTGCCAAGCGCGCGCGTGAGATGGGGTTTCCAGCGGCGGCAATTTGTGATCGCAACGGCATGTATGGCGTCATGCCGTTTTCGGATGCCTGTGCAAAAGCAGGCGTTCAACCGATCATCGGCGCGTTCCTGTGCGTCGCGCGGCCCGATATTCCTCAGGGTGCCCCGGCTGCGTATGACTGGCTGGCGCTATATGCGCAGAATGAAGTTGGGTATGACAATCTGTGCCGGTTGGTGTCGGCCGCACATCTTGACCGACCGGTCGAGGAACAGGCGCATGTTTCCTTTGAAATGCTGGCGTCGCGTTCGGACGGGTTGATCGCGCTGACGGCAGGTGCCGAAGGGGCTTTGGTGAAACTTTTTGCCGATGGGCAACATGAGGCCGCGACGGATTATGCTGATAGGCTGCGAACGATGTTTCCTGACCGGTTGTATGTCGAAATTTCGCGGCGGACAGATATGGTTGAAGGCAAGGCCGAGCCGCATCTGATTGCGCTGGCCGACGGCTACGACCTGCCGCTGATTGCGACCAATCCGACCTGTTTTGCGCAGGAGGACTTCCACGCCGCGCATGATGTAATGCTGTGCATTGCTGCGTCGGCCTATGTCGATAGTGACGACCGTGTAAAATCATCACCTGATGCGTGGATGAAGCCGTCGCATGAAATGAAGCGGTTGTTCGACGATCTTCCCGAAGCACTGGATAATACACTCGTGCTGGCGCAGCGTTGTGCGGTTGCGGCGCCCGAGCGCAAGCCGATTTTGCCGAGCCTTGCCGGAGATACGGTAGCCGAAGCCGAGCAGCTGCGCGTGGACTCGCGGGCGGGCCTAACAGCGCGGCTCGAGAAAATTCCCGGAGCAGATGGCGATGCGTATCGCGAGCGCCTTGAATTCGAGCTGGATGTTATCATTGGCATGGGGTTTCCGGGCTATTTCCTGATCGTTGCCGATTTTATCAAATGGGCGAAAACCAATGATATTCCAGTGGGACCGGGGCGTGGATCGGGCGCGGGGTCAGTCGTCGCTTGGGCGCTGACAATTACGGACCTCGATCCGTTGAAGCTGGGATTGCTGTTCGAACGCTTTTTGAACCCGTCGCGCGTGTCGATGCCCGACTTCGACATCGATTTCTGTGAAACGCGGCGTGAGGAAGTGATCCGTTATGTGCAAGGCAAATATGGCCGTGACCATGTGGCGCAAATCATTACGTTTGGGCGGTTGAAGTCGCGCGCTGTGTTGAAGGATACCGGGCGGGTTTTGCAGATGAGTTACGGGCAGGTCGACCGGCTGGCCAAGCTGGTGCCCAATCATCCGACCGATCCGTGGGATTTGAAACGTGCGCTCAATGGTGTGTCCGAACTGGCGCAGGCTTATAAAGGCGAGGCGGACGTCCGGCGGCTGTTCGATCTGGCGATGAAGCTGGAAGGATTGCCGCGCCATTCGTCGACACACGCAGCGGGCGTGGTGATCGGGGATCGGCCGCTGGACCGGTTGGTGCCGCTGTATCGTGATCCGCGGTCGGACATGCCAGTGACCCAGTTCGACATGAAATATGCCGAAGCTGCGGGGTTGGTGAAGTTCGACTTTCTCGGCCTGAAAACGCTGTCGGTGCTGCAGCGTGCGCTCAACCTGATTGAGGCGCGCGAGGGGCACCGGCCCGATCTCGACAATCTCGGCTGGGACGACGAAGCGGTTTATGCGTTGCTGCAAAAAGGCGATACGGTGGGCGTATTCCAGCTTGAGTCCGAAGGGATGCGGCGGACGCTGGCTGCGGTGCGGCCCACAGGGTTTGGTGATATTATTGCGCTGGTATCGCTGTACCGCCCGGGTCCGATGGACAATATTCCGATGTTTGGCGACCGCAAAAATGGACGTGCGCCGGTCGAGTATCCGCATCCCTTGCTCGAGGGAATTTTGTCTGAGACTTACGGGATTTTTGTCTATCAGGAGCAAGTGATGCAGGCCGCCCAGATCCTAGCGGGTTTCACGCTGGGCGACGCTGATCTGTTGCGGCGGGCAATGGGCAAAAAGATCAAGAAGGAAATGGACGACCAGCGCGCTGGCTTTGTCGCAGGCTGCGCTGCAAATGATATAGCACCGCGTCAAGCGAATGAGCTGTTTGATTTGATCGACAAGTTTGCGGGCTATGGTTTTAATAAAAGCCATGCGGCCGCATATGCACTGCTCGCCTATCAGACGGCGTGGCTAAAGACGCATTACGCACATGATTTCTTTGCCGCATCAATGGCATTTGATCTTTCGAACACGGACAAACTGGCGATTTATGCCGATGATATGCGTCGGATGAACGTCCGCGCGCTGCCGCCGTGTATCAATGTAAGCGATGCTGATTTTACAGTCGCTGAAGATGAAGAAGGGCTGGCTGTACGCTATGCCTTGGGCGCGCTGAAAAATGTTGGCGAAGGGGCCATGGCGCAGGTTTGTGCCGACCGGGCGGCGAATGGCGCCTTTGCAAGTATCGATGATCTGGCGGCGCGGATCAGTCCGAAACTGATCAACCGGCGGCAGCTGGAAAGTCTGGCAGGCGGGGGCGCATTCGACGCGCTATCGATGAACCGCGCGGGCGTGTTTGCAGTCGCGGATACAATTTTGGCAGTGGCGAGTTCGGCGGAGAACAGCCGGACAAGTGGGCAAGGTGGTTTATTCGGCGAAGGCGAAGCATCCGTGGCCACGGTCCAGTTGCCGACAAGCGCCATATGGTCCTTAAGCGAACGTATGAATGCAGAGAAAGAAGCATTTGGTTTCTACTTTTCGGCACACCCGGTGGATCGTTATGCCCATGTTGCAGCGGCACATGGCGCGCGGAACTTCTCGGTGATTTGTAACCAGCCCGCGCCGATCGACGGATCGCGGACGACGGCTGTTATGGCTGCACTGGTCGAAAGCGTGCGCTGGCGGACGTCGGCCAAGGGCAATCGTTATTTGATGGCGACGCTTTCTGATCCAAGCGGTTCGTTTGAAGTGACATGCTTTGACGAAGGCGCACAGAAAGATATTGAAAGCGCTGCACAATTTGGTGGCTGTGCGTTGATCAATGTCGAGCTTGACCGGCGACCGGGCGAAGAAACACCGCGTGTTACAATCCGGCGGTTGCAACCGCTTGAAGGGCTGGCGGGTCATGCACGGTTGAAGGCAGAGATTGTCGTGGGTGATCCGTTGGCGCTGGCACGGTTAGCAGATGCGCTGTCCGGCGCGCGCGGCGGGCGGAGCGAGATTATCGTGCAGGCCATGCTTGGCCAAGGGCGCACAGCGACGGTTATGCTGGGACGTGATTTCCTGATCGATGGCGAGTTGGCCGATGCAATAGGCGAGATTGCCGGTGTTGTCGGTGTATCGCTGACCAATGCCGATCCACCGCGGCTTGCACTGGTGTCGTGACTGCGTAGATTGGTACCCAGGGAGAAAAAGATGCTTGGCGCCATGCAGGACTGGTCACTCCGCGTGACTCATTTGATCGATCATGCGGCGCGCGAAAATGGTGCGCGCGAGATTGTGACGCGCTGGGGTGATGGCAGGATCGAGCGGACCAATTGGGCCGGCGTTGCGATGGAAGCACGCAAGCTGGCGCAGGCTCTGGTCGCGATGGGGATGGGGCCAGGCGACCGGATTGCGACGTTCGCGATGAACCATCACCGGCATCTAACCGCGTGGTATGGCGTGATTGGCATGGGCGGGGTGATCCACACGCTGAATATCCGCCTGTTCGATGAGCAGCTGATCTATATCATAAACCATGCCGAGGATCGGGTGATCCTGTATGATGCGGCGTTCGCGCCGGTGATCGAACGGTTGAAACCGCATTTGACGACTGTTGAGCATTTTGTGTGTTTTGACAGCGATTATGCGCCGATGATCGCTGCGCAGGACGGAACATATGACTGGCATATCGGCGACGAGCGCGACCCTTGTATGTTATGTTACACAAGCGGCACGACGGGCAATCCCAAGGGCGTGCTGTATGAACATCGGTCAACGATGCTGCACGCGATGGCCGAGATCGCGCCGAGTATCTTTGACCTTTCGTCGCAATCCGCCCTGTTGCCAATTGTCCCGATGTTCCATGCCGCAAGCTGGGGATTGCCGTTTGCGGGCGCAGCGGCGGGTGTGAAATTCGTCTTCAGCGTTACCAATGACGCGCCGGTGCTGCACAAGCTATTTATCGATGAGGGCATTACGCATTCGGCAGGCGTGCCGACAGTGTGGCTGGCCATGTTCCAGCATCTTGATGCACTGGCTGACAGCGACCGCGCGGCGGATCTCGGCAAAATGCGGGTTGTGACAATCGGTGGATCCGCCGCGCCGCGCTTCATGGTCGAAAGGCTGATGCGCATGGGGATCCGCCTGAACCACGCATGGGGGATGACCGAGACATCGCCGATTGGCACCATGGGGTCGCCTGGCGAGGACTGGGACACTTTAACGTTTGACGAGCAAGTTGACGTGACGTGCAAGCAGGGGCGGGTGCCCTTTGGTGTCGAACTCCGCGTGATCGACAAGGACGGCAATGTCGCGCCGCGCGACGGCGAAACGTCGGGACGGCTTGAGATACGCGGACCGTGGGTGGTAAAACGCTATTTCAAAATGGACGAAGACGCGACAACTGAGGGGCAGTGGTTCGATACAGGCGATGTCGCGGTGATGCACCCCGATGGTGTGATGCAGATTACCGACCGGTCGAAAGACGTGATTAAATCCGGCGGCGAATGGATTTCGTCAGTTGAACTGGAGAATGCCGCATGTGGTTGCCCGGGTGTGGCCGAAGCGGCCGCCATTGGCGTGTATCATCCGAAGTGGGACGAGCGGCCGATATTGCTCGTTGTGCGCAAGGTAGAAAGTGACGTGAGCGCCGAAGTGGTTGCGGCGTTTCTTAGCGAACATGTCGCGAAGTGGTGGCTGCCCGATGAAATATTATTCGTTGACAGCTTGCCGCACACGGGGACCGGCAAGATATTGAAGGCGGAACTGCGCGAGCAATATCGCGATTATCAGTTGAAGGCAGCTTAGAAGAGGCGGCCCTGCGCACCTTCGGGTGGCCGGAACAAGTCCGAACGGAGCGTTATGCGCGATTTATCGAGGCCGTGTTTGTGACAGGCGATTATGAAACGGGTGCGCATCAGGTCATACCATGGTCCTTGCCCGCGCATCCGGGTGCCGAAACTGGGATCATTGTCGCGGCCCCCACCGCGAATTGACTGGATCATGGTCATGACTTTGCCTGCACGGTCAGGATAATGCGTGTCGAGCCACGCGCGAAATAGCGGTGCAACTTCGTGGGGTAAGCGAACGGGGATGAACGAAGCCGAGCGGGCTCCGGCTTGGGCAGCAGCTTTCAGGATGGCTTCGGTTTCATGGTCGGTGATGGCGGGGATCAGCGGCGAGATCGATACTTGAACGGGGATGCCCGCGTCCGACAATGCTTTGATAGCGGCGATGCGCCGGTGAGGCGCGGGCGCGCGGGGTTCTAGAGTCATAGCGATCCTCGGGTCGAGCGACGTGACCGAGATCATGACGCTAACCAGCCCTTTCGCGGCCATCGGGGCGAGTAGATCGATGTCGCGTATGACGCGGTCCGATTTGGTCGTGATCATCAGCGGGTGGTTGGTTTCGGCAAGCACTTCAATGCAGGCGCGGGTGATGCGCCAGTCGCGCTCGATGGGTTGGTAGGGATCGGTATTGGTTCCCATGGCGAGGGGGGCCGCGCGATAAGACGGTTTCATGAGTTCGGTGCGGAGCAGCGCTGCGGCATCGGGCTTGGCAAACAGCTTTGTTTCGAAATCAATGCCGGGCGATAAATCGTGAAACGCATGCGTCGGACGCGCGAAACAATAAATGCAGCCATGTTCACAGCCACGGTACGCATTGATCGAGCGGTCGAACGGAATGTCGGGCGATTTGTTACGTGTTATAATTGTTTTCGGGCGCTCAATAGTGACGCTGGTTCGCACGAGCGGCGGGGCTTCATCAACCAGCATCTGATCATCAAGCCAATCGCCATCATCGATCCGCTCGGGCAGGTTAAAGCGATTGCTTGCCTGGTTGTGCGTAGCGCCGCGGTGGGGGCGGCGAGGTGCCATAACCAAACTTACGCGATTGTCAGAACATTACACGAACGATACTTGTAAAACTAAATTGCACGGGGCAGCGTATACAAGCCATATCAGGGGAAATGACGTGCTTCGAAATGCCTTTATCATAACGCTTCTGGCGACGACGCCTGCGATTGCAGCAGATACCGAGCCCTGTGGTAAGGGTTTGATTTGTGCAAGCAATCCAGCAACCGTTGTCGCTGCGCTACAGGAGACGGGGTATAAGGCCAAGCTGGACAAGGACAGCGAAGGCGATCCGAAGGTGTCGAGCAGCGCGTCAGGGTATGATTTCGATATTTATTTCTATGGCTGCAAAGACAACAAGCAGTGTGATTCACTGCAGTTTCGCGTTTCGTTCGAAAAGGACGGCGCAAACACGTTCGCGCTGGCAAACAAATGGAACACCGGCAAGCGCTTCAGCCAAGCCTATATTAGTGATAAAGGCGCGTTTGTGGCTGATTATGATGTCACGACAGCGGGTGGTCTGACCAAGGCGAATTTTGCAGATGTGATTGACTGGTGGTCTGTAACGCTGGGCAACCTCAAGACTTTTTTCAGCGAAAACCCGCCACCCAAGGGCTAACGCTCCATCAGGCGTGGCATGAGTTCGACGAAGTTGCAGGGGCGGTGGCGGCTGTCGAGCTGGCTGGCCAATATGCCGTTCCAGCCATCGGCGACGGCACCAGTCGATCCCGGCAGCGCAAAGATATATGTGCCGCGCGTGACGATGGCGCAGGCGCGCGACTGGATCGTCGAGGTGCCGATTTTCTGGTAAGACAGCCAGCGGAAGAGTTCGCCGAAGCCGGGAATGTCCTTGCCACCCATGCGCACCAGAGCCTCGGGTGTGACGTCGCGGCCCGTTACGCCAGTGCCGCCGGTTGTGATAATACAATCGATACTGTGGTCATCAACCCAGCGGTTTAGACAAGTGATCAGCACGTCAACATCGTCACGGACAATGCTACGATCCGCGAGGGTGTGGCCTGCCCCTTCGAGCAGCTCAACGAGTTTGTCGCCCGAGCGATCATCAGAGGCGGTGCGCGAGTCGGACACTGTAAGCACAGCGATCCGTACAGGTTGAAATTCAGCCGTTTCGTCGATCAACGCGAGACTCGTACAGCGTTCGCGCCCGAAAGACCGGGGAAGCGTGGCCACAGACCCTGCACAAGCGCAAAGCGGCTGTCCGTGCGTTGCCCGGCCTGTTGCTGATAGATCCAATAATTGCGCAGAACGATTGTGACGTAACCGCGTGTCTCCCAATAAGGGACGCTTTCGATATACATCAGCGGATCGCGGTTGGTGTCGTCGCCGCGCGCATTCCAGCGGTCAAGCGGGGCAGGGCCAGCGTTATACGCCATGATGACTTTGGGCAGGAGGCCGCCAGTCGACGCCATATCGCGAAGTTGTTCAATATAACTCTGGCCGTATTCCATGTTGGTTGACGGGTTTGCGAGCGAGCCCATGACGACGCCCTTGCGCCGCGCGATGTCACCCGCCGTGCCGGGCCGCACTTGCATCAAACCGCGCGCACCCGCGGGGCTGGTCACGTTGACACGAAAATTCGATTCCTGAAGCGTGTGTGCGAAAACCAGCGCACGATCCACGCGCCATCCACCGTCCGGCGACCAGTTGGCAGGCATTGGATAGCGACCCTCGATCGAGGTGCGTGCGCCACGCGGACCATTGTGCGCGAGATAAAGCTGCGTCGATGGCAGGTTGAGTTTACCGGCGATGGCCGTGAGTGTGGCATGTTCGGCAGAAATGCCGATGCGCGCCTGCCAGCGGATAAGGTCGTCGGCGCGTTGCGTCTGGCCAATTTCGGCAAGAGCGAGGGCGGCACGGACATTGGGGCGTTCGGCGACTTTGCGGATGGCACTGCTGCCGTCGTCATCCTTTTCGGGCGCAAGGCCCATCGCAGCTTGGGCGAGCATGCCGTAAAATGTTTCTTCAAGGCGAGCGGCACTGCGCAGATGTGGTTGAATGCGCTCAGGCTGTTTGGCAACCATGTCAGCGCGCGCGGCCCAATAGTGCCCCGCTGCGATCATTTCAGCATCCGAATGACGGCGTGCGACTGACGAGAACGCTGACGATGCTGTTTTATAATCTTTCTGACGCCATGCCGACAGGCCGACGACCCAGTCCGCCATCGCCGCCCAGTCGCCATTGCCGGTTTGGGCCGTCGCAGCGAGTTTGCGCGCGGCGTCGTCATCTCCAGTGAGGAAATAGGACCATGCCACCCGCTGCTGCCATTCGGTACGCGCATCGGGCGTCAGGCGGTCCTGATTGAGAACAAGCAGGGCTTCGGCATCAATCGGGCTGTCATTCTTGATGAGCGGCAAGATTTGCGCGGCAAGACCACCGGCGGCGGGATCGCCTTCGGTCGTCGGTGTGCGGCCTCGGCGCGGCGACGTGCCGAGCCATGTCAGTTCACGCACTTCGGGAAGGAGAGGCACTGTCGTTGCGCCGCGCGCACCCGCGAGACGGACGAGCGATTGCGCATAAGGCAAATCAGGGGCGTTTGTGGCCAGCGTGGCAAGATCTGCTGCTTCGACTTTGGGGGAGCCCTTCGCTGTGTAGATGATCGCGTTTGCGACGGGATGCAGCGGGCCTTTGTCCATTGCCGCGAGTTTGGATGACGCATCAGCCCATTTGCCGGCGTCGATGCTGGCAAAGATTTCGCGGTAACGCTCACGGGCGTTGGGACCGAGTTGGGCGGGCAGGGCAAATGCCGCTGCTGGTGCTGGTGCTGGTGCGGATTGAGCCACCGCCAATGCCGGCAGGGCTGCCGACGATAGCATCAAAATGGCGAGAGTGACTTTGGTTTTCACACGTCTTCCCTTGGTATCAGTCGTTGCATTTCGACCCATGCGGCAGCTTTTCGGGATTTTGATCCCTCAAACATTCGCGGATGCGCCGTTGCGATTGCATCCATTATGGTGCCGAGATGGTTAACCTTGTGTAACTTTCCCTTTGCCGCCACGTCTTCAACCCCAAGGATCGCACGGCTCGCCGCACCGCCGACGAGCCAAAGCTGTTTTGGTGCGACATAGGCAATGTGCTGCTTCGCCAAAACAGCAAGGGTTGTGACACTTTCAGCGGACAAGCGACCCGTTATCGGACGGCCCGGGCACAGGCTGGCGATGTAAACCGTCGTGCGGTCATGCCCGATGGCGCCAAGCATTTTTGCAAAAACGGGATCACCGAGCAATTCGCCCGATGCGATGTCGGCAGGATCGGGAAAATCCGTGAGAATCATCAGATCACTGGCAGGGTTGCCAGCAGGGCGGACCCGGCGGTTTGCGGGGCCAGCGTCGGTGATGTCGCCCGACAACAAGTGATCGACAAAAGCATCAAGCGTTTGAGGAGTTGGTGCTTGCGGGGTTGGTGCTTGAGACCGGGCAGCGGGCTCGGCTTTGTCGGGTTTCGCGACAATGACAGCGCCGAGCCAGTCGTGTGGTTCCTCACCAATGGCGACATCCACCCCCGCATCGCGCCACCAACCTATCAGGCTTGCAACGGCATCATGCTCGAAATTATGATGGTGAGACCCCATATGATGTTCAAGCCGCTTCTTGACCGCGCGGTCAATGCGGGGGAGAGGCCATAGGGACAGCCCGTTATCCGTGCGCGGCAAAGCGCGGCCAAGGATGAATGCCCGAGGACAAGACATGACTGAACGCGAAGCAATGCCGTATGATGTCGTGATTGTTGGCGCTGGCCCTGCCGGGCTTGCCGCAGCGATCCGGCTGAAACAGATTAATAGCGATCTGTCGGTGTGCATCCTTGAAAAGGGATCTGAGGTTGGTGCGCATATATTGTC
>JAYTWA010000203.1:0-2219 GCA_043743675.1 Sphingomonadales bacterium | reverse complement strand
AAAACTGGAGGGGGTAAACAATGATTCATGCTCGTAAAGTGCACTTCTGGGCCGCAAGTGCCTTGGCCTTGGTTGCGGCGATGCCAGCTGCCGCTCAGGAAGCGGCGTCGGCTCCTGCGGAAGCGAGCGCGTCCGATGGTCTCGAGGAAATCATCGTTACGGCGCAAAAGCGGACGCAGAACGTGCAGGATGTCAGCGCGACCGTCCAGGCGTTGACGGGCGATAATCTTGCCAAGAGCGGGATCAACGATGTTTCACGGCTCGAGCAGCTGGCCCCCGGCCTCGTGTTCGCGAAAGGTGGCAACGACGCCAAGATCGCGCTGCGCGGTGCCAACTCGAACAGCACTTTTGCCGACAACACCTCGATTGTAGGGTTCTTTGTCGACGGCGTCTTCAAGCCACGTGCGTCGCAGCAATCACGCGCATTCTTTGACGTTCTGCGGTTGGAGATTTTGCGCGGCCCGCAAGGCACGCTTTATGGTCGCAACACGCTAGGCGGCGCGATTAACATCTATTCCAATGCGCCTGATCTTTCCGTCCGTGGCCTGTCGGGCAGTATCGAGACGCGCTATAGTCGGTTCAACGATCTGCGCACCGAACTGGTGGTTAACGCTGGCTTGAGTGACCAGTTTGGTCTTCGCTTTGCCGGCGTGTCCGAAAAAAGCGATGGGTGGGTTCGCAATCTGGTCGGTCGGAACTTGGGCATTGCCGATACTCTGTCGTTCCGTGCGTCGGCGTTGTGGAAACCCAGTAATGACGTTGATTTTACGCTGCGTGTTTCGCGAACTGCCGAGAATGGTAACCCGGCAGGTATGTTCGCCATCAACGGCGCCTGCCGGACAGTTGCGGCTAGCGGCCTGACCGATCCGTTTGGCACCATCAGGGATTGCCAGAATCCTCGGCGCGGCTCGGGCGGTACCGTTCGATTTGACCTAATCGACGGCACGCCAGGATTGTCGAACATCGACAAGCGCACGGTTAGCCGTGATTTTGTCAACAAAGACCGTTTGCGCGACTTCAATGTCACGCTCGAGGGCAATTTCGATCTCGGGCCCGTTTTGCTAAAATCGATTTCGTCTTTTACCAACTATACGTCGCTGCTCGGAAATGACTCGGATTACAGCTCGAACGCACATGGGCGCGAGTGGGTTGAAGAAAACAACAAGTCTTACACGCAAGAGCTGCAGTTTGTTTCGCAATGGAGCGGCCCACTCGAATTGACTGCCGGTGTTTACGCATCTTCTGATAAGCTGCTTTTCAGCTATTCGTCGCTGCGTCACACAGTGGATGACCTTGCCGGGCGACCGACGGCAGTATCAACGAATGGCGTCACGCTGCCGCTGCTCGTTGGCACGAATCTGACGTCGCTGACCAATTCGATCAATTCGACGTCGAACAATACGCAATTTATTGACAGTCGCTATCTCGGTGCTTTCGGCGAAGCCAAGTTTTCGATTACGCCGGAATTCAGGATTATTGGCGGGATCCGCTATAATAATGAGCGCAAGCACGCGATCAACGGCAATGCGATTTACGTGGGAAGCTTAACTCCCAGCGTAGCGCCCAGCGATCCGCGCAGCATCTTCCCCTACAATCCGGCTACGGCAACCGCCAAGAGCGACGTCACTGCAACATTCGAAAACGTGACATGGCGAGCCGGAGCCGAATTCGACATATCGCCCGATATTCTCTTTTATGGCACAGCGTCGACCGGCTTCCTTTCGGGTGTGATGAATCAGAATGGATCCGTAACCCAGCCGCAGAAGTCGCGGTCGTATGAAATCGGACTGAAGTCTCGCTTCTGGGACCACCGCGCGCAGGTCAACTTGTCACTATATGATGTGCGATACACGGCTCTTGCGACCACTTTCCAAATTCCGAACCCCAATAATATTGGATCGTTCCTGACGTTGTCCTCAAACGGCGGAACACTGAAGGCACGCGGTGCTGAGCTATCGGTCGCGTTGCTGCCAGTCGATAACTGGCACCTTTCCTTCGGGGCGTCCGTGGTTGATGCTGAATACGTCAAATTTGGTGTCAATTTGCCAGGTGGTTTTCAGGTTATCAATGGAGCGGTGCCAGCAAGCCGCTTCATTGATCTCAGCGGTCAGCGGCCACCCTATACTCCTGAGTTCACTTTCTCGATGGCGACATCGTATGATTTCGATATCGGTATCGGCAAGCTAACACCGCAAGTCCAATTTCGCTACAGTGACTCA
>JAYTWA010000202.1:0-6863 GCA_043743675.1 Sphingomonadales bacterium | reverse complement strand
CACAGTGTATCGCCTGTCGTCGTGTCTTTCAGACCCGCCAACGCCACAATATCGCCTGCGTAGGCAACCTGAATATCTTCACGGTCATTGGCATGCATAAGCAGCATGCGGCCGACTTTTTCCTTCTTGTCCTTGACCGAATTCTGCACCGAAGACGCCGTTTCCAGCTTGCCCGAATAAATGCGGGCAAACGTCAGCGTGCCCACAAACGGGTCGTTCATGATCTTAAACGCAAGAGCCGAGAACGGCGCATCGTCCGCCGCCGCACGTGAGTCTTCGGTCACACCGTCCAGCTTGAGACCGGCAATCGCAGGCACGTCAAGCGGTGACGGCAGATAATCGATCACAGCATCAAGCAAAGGCTGAACGCCCTTGTTCTTGAACGCCGAACCACACAGAATCGGCACAAATGCCGATGCCAGCGTACCTTTGCGAATCAAGCGCTTTAACGTCGCGACATCTGGTTCTGTGCCTTCGAGATAGGCTTCCATGATGTCGTCGTCTTGCTCGACAGCCATTTCAATCAGTTCGGAACGAGCGACCGCCGCCTTGTCTTTAAGGTCATCGGGAATATCAGTATATTCGAACTTCGCGCCAAGCGACTCTTCAAGCCAAATGATTGCACGATTTTCGACGAGATCGACCAGCCCCTTGAAGCCGCCCTCGATGCCGATGGGGAGATACAGAACGGCGGGACGCGCACCCAGACGATCCTTGATCATCTGAACACACATTTCGAAGTTCGCACCCGTGCGGTCGAGTTTGTTGATGAAGCACATTCGCGGAACGCTATACTTATCAGCCTGGCGCCATACTGTTTCTGATTGTGGCTCAACGCCCGCCACACCATCGAAACAGGTGATTGCACCATCAAGCACGCGCAATGAGCGCTCGACTTCAATCGTGAAGTCAACGTGGCCCGGCGTATCAATGATGTTGATCCGGTGATCGTTCCAGAAACAAGTCGTGGCCGCGCTCGTGATCGTAATCCCGCGCTCCTGCTCCTGCTCCATCCAGTCCATCGTCGCCGTGCCTTCATGCACTTCGCCGATTTTATAGGATTTACCGGTGTAATATAGGATGCGCTCGGTCGTCGTGGTTTTACCCGCGTCAATGTGCGCCATAATCCCGATATTGCGATACATGCTCAATGGATGGCTGCGTGCCATGATTATTCTCCAAAGCCGGCAAAATAGCCGACGAAAAAACTACCAGCGATACTACCAGCGATAATGCGAGAAGGCGCGGTTGGCTTCGGCCATTTTGTGCGTGTCTTCACGCTTCTTGACGGCGTTGCCCCGGTTGTTCGCGGCATCCATCAGCTCACCTGAAAGGCGTGCAGCCATAGTATGTTCGCTGCGGTTGCGCGCCGCCGTGATCAGCCAGCGGATTGCCAAAGCCTGCGAACGCTCGGTCCGCACTTCGACGGGCACCTGATAGGTCGCACCACCAACACGGCGGCTGCGCACTTCGATGCCGGGCTTCACATTGTTCAGCGCATCATGGAACACACCGATCGGATCACGCTTGGCGCGCGTCTCGACGGTTTCCATCGCGGTGTAAACAATGCCTTCTGCCACGGCCTTTTTACCGTCGAGCATGACACTGTTCATGAACTTGGAGAGAACGAGATCACCATAGCGGGGATCGGGAAGAATGATCCGCTTTTCGGGACGACGACGACGAGCCATATTTATTTCCTTCTAAACTTCAGCCTAAGAGTCGATAAAAAACCGACGGCTTACTTCGGACGCTTGGCGCCGTATTTGGAACGGGATTGCTTGCGGTCCTTGACACCCTGGGTATCGAGAACGCCGCGCAGCACATGATAACGCACACCGGGCAAATCGCGGACACGACCGCCACGGATCAGGACAACCGAGTGTTCCTGAAGGTTGTGGCCTTCACCCGGGATATAGCTGATGACTTCGCGCTGATTGGTCAGACGGATTTTCGCGACCTTGCGAAGCGCCGAGTTCGGCTTCTTCGGGGTCGTTGTATAGACGCGCGTGCACACGCCACGCTTTTGCGGATTTGCTTCCATCGCAGGAACCTTGGATTTGGCCTTCTGCGGGTCGCGGCCCTTGCGGACCAGCTGGTTAATCGTTGGCATTTGAAGCCTTCACCTTAAAGTTACCGGAAATCCCGGCGGGTTACTTTGTTCCCAGTATGATGCAGGCCCGCGCCAAGCGCGAAAAGGCGCGGTGGTTTACGCTAAACCGCCGAGCCTTCATCAGACATGATGACAATGTTCAAGTTCACACGGTAAGAATATCCTGCCTAAGGACGGTCTTACAATGCGAATTATTTTATTAGCGGGGGAATTGCCGATGGTCAACGGCGCATTCAATGACCCTTCTTCGGCACCAAATGCAGCACCCCCACAATCGCCGCGCCAATCACCAGCCCGACAACGCCCGAGGCTACCGCGCCGACCAGCCATTCGACCAGCCCGCCAATCCCCAGCACCGCGTCACCAACCGCAACCGCCGCATCATGGATCACATGCTCCGGCCCGCTGAAGCCCAGTCCGTTCGCGCCGTGCACAATGATCCCACCGCCGACCCACAGCATCGCCGCTGTGCCGATCACGCCCAATGCTTTGAGCAAGCCCGGCATCCCGCTAACCAAACCCCGACCAATCGCACGCATTGCGCCGACGCGTCCCTTCGCCAGATGTAATCCGACATCGTCCATCTTCACAATCATACCGACCACCCCATAAACGCCGATGGTGACCATCAGCCCCACGACAGCAAGCACCGCGCCCTGTTCCCAGATCGGCTTTGTCGCCACATCGGCCAGTGCAATCGCCATGATTTCGGCGGACAATATGAAATCGGTGCGGATCGCGCCGCTGACTTTTGACGCTTCCATATGGACGGGGTCGTCAAACGCCTCATCCGCGTCGCCGTCGACATCATGGCCGATGATGACTTCGATGATCTTTTCCGCACCCTCATAGCACAAGAACGCGCCACCGATCATCAGCAACGGGGTCAGCAACCACGGTGCAAACGCACTCAACAACAGACAACCAGGCAGCAGGAACAGCAATTTATTTCGCAACGAACCGACCGCGATTTTCCAGATGATTGGCAACTCGCGGTCCGCCGAAAATCCGGTCACATATCGCGGTGTCACTGCGGTATCGTCAATCACGATCCCCGCCGCCTTCGCGCTCGCTTTGCCCGCAGCGGCTGCGACATCATCGACGGATGCGGCCGCAACTTTGGCAATAGCCGCAACATCGTCAAACAGCGCAAATAATCCTGAAGACACGTTGTTATACTCCCGAAACTGGCCGTACATAAATGCGTGTGATAACAGGAAATTTAACCGCGACCGCCGCTTCAATATCGGCCACGATGCGTTCGACATCGGCGGCGCTGATGCCGTCATCGAAATCGGCACTGATGACCGACAGCACTTGATCCGGCGAATGATGGATCGTCAGGACGTCACGGACAGCCGTCACACCCGCATGCCCCGCTGCCGAAGTGCGTAGGGCTTCGACCAATTCGGGGTCTGCACTCTCGCCAATCAACAACCCCTTGGCTTCGACCACTAGAAAAATCGCGACCGCGCCCAGCACAAGGCCAATGAGAACCGAAGCCATCCCGTCCCACACCGGATTATGCGTCCAGTGGCTGATCGCAATCCCGACGGCAGCAATCGCCAGCCCTGCCAGCGCACCACCATTTTCGAACAGCACCACAATCGTCGGCGCATCCTTCGATGATCGCAGCGCGGACCACAAGCTGCGCCCGCCCCGCGTCAGGTTAAACGCTTTCATTGCTTCCCATGTCGACCAGCTTTCCAGCACAAACGCGATGGCCAGCACGATATAGGCAATCGTCGGGTCCGCCCCCGGCTCGGGGTGGAGAATGTGCAATATCCCCTCATAAATAGATACGCCTGCCCCCAGCGCAAATACGAGAATGGCAACAACAAAGCTCCAGAAATACAGCTCGCGGCCATAACCAAACGGATGAAGAGCATCAGCGGGTTTGCGCGATTGTTTGGTGCCGTAAAGCAGCAGGACGTGGTTCGCGCTGTCGACCAGGCTGTGGACGCCCTCGGTCAGCATGGCCGATGATCCAGTGATCCCCGCCGCCACAAATTTGGCAATCGCAATCCCCACATTGGCAGCCAGTGCCGTTATGATGACGCGCGTTGATCCGCCTGACATTATGCCAGCCCCTTGTTTTTCGTCGGCCTCATACGCCGGGCAATCGCATAGCCGATCAACGCGGAGCCACCCCCGAACATCCACCCGCCGACAACATCGCTCGGCCAATGCACGCCGAGCGCGACACGTGATAAACCGATAGCCCCTGCCGCAAGGATAGCGACGGCGACAGATTTTCGCCCACCAAGCAACAGAGCGCCAAGCAACAATATGACCATCGCGCCTGCCGCATGGCCGCTTGGATACGCAAAGGTATCGGCATAATCGAGCCGTGGAACCAAATCGGGTCGCGGTCTTGCAAAGACTTCTTTCGCCACACTATGCCCCGTGATTGACAGGCCGACAGTCACGACAAAAACCGCTGCTGATCGCCAGCAACGACGATAAATCAGCGCACATAAAATCACGATCATCAACCCAGCACGCCAGCCTGGATCACCCAAATGTGTTACAAACCCCGCAACCGCAATCGAAGCATCCGCTGATTTCGCGTGTGTCATCGCCAGCGCTTTGAACATCGGAACATCAAAGCCCGCCAATACACCCGATGCAGCCAGCAAACCAATAAGCAACGACGCGCCCAGCAAAACAATTCCAGTCCAGATCAGCCTGTCGAACCCCTTGGTCACGGTGCACCCTTAACCACCACACCGCCCTTGATCACCACATCGACCTTCTCAAGCAGGCGGACATTGGCCGTCGGATCCCCAGTCACGGCAATGATGTCAGCATAGCGCCCCACTGCAATTGCGCCGACGTCCTTGGTGCGGTCAAGCGCCTGTGCGGCGTTGGTCGTCGCGGCCTGAATCGCCTGCATCGGCGTCATGCCATATTCGACCATATATCGGAATTGCCCGCCCGCCGTGCCGTGCGGCATCACGCCCGCGTCCGACCCAAATATCATTTTTACGCCCGCACGAACGCTTTTTCGGAAACCGTCACGTTGTGTCTGCGCAATCTCGCGGTCCTTGCGCAGATTATCCTCGAGCACGCCGTTCTTCGCACCCTCGGCCTGCGTATAGTCCGTATTGTAAATATCCATCGAAAACCACACCGGCTGTGCGCGCGCGACGGCTAGTTTAATCCCCTCATCATCGACGAGGCTGGCATGCTCGATGGTATCAATTCCCGCGCGGATCGCGGCTTTGATCCCCGCGGCGCCATGCGCATGGGCCGCAACCCGCAGCCCCCATTGATGCGCCTCGTCGGCAATCGCACGCATTTCGGTTTCGGACAGCTGCTGCTGTCCCGGCTCGGTATTGCGACTGAAAACGCCACCAGTCGCGCAGATTTTGATGACTTCGGCGCCATATTTGCGCTGTTCGCGCACCCGCTGGCGCAATTGTTGTTCGCCGTCACCCACGGCTGATCCTTTGCGCGCGAATGACGGCGGAAAGAATGTTTCATCGCAATGCCCGCCGGTCGCCCCAATGGCGTTGGCCGCTGGCACGATCCGCGGCCCGACCGCATAGCCTTCGGTAATCGCCTGTTTCAGACCCACATCATTATAATTCGCGGACCCCACGTTTCGCACGGTCGTAAAGCCTGCCTCCAGCATCTCGCGCGCATTCTTCACGCCCGCCGCCATCCAGAAACTGTCGGTATATTCAAGGCTGCGATACCCGCCAATCTCGGCCAGTGAGTCCAGATGAACATGCATGTCGATAAGACCGGGCAGAATCGTGCGCTCGCCCAGATTAATAATCTTGGCATCGCCTGACATCTTGACGACGCGCGCGTCCGCGATGCCGGTGATGCGGCCATCGGTCACGGTAATCATTGGATAGGGCACGATCCGCCCGGTCTCAACGTCAACCATCCGTGCGGCGGTTATGTGAACCGTTTCGGCGACAGCGGGCATGGCAATGGCGAATGCGATTGCGGTCAGGATAAGGCGCATGAAATTCCCCTTTGTGGTTGCGCCGACAATAGCCGCCCGCGCCGCCGGGGAAACCCTAGAAATGCCGTTTAGAAATGAACCGCCCGCCCATAAGCACCCAGCACAGACTCGTGCATCATTTCACTCAGCGTGGGATGCGCGAAGACGGTTTCCATCAGGTCCGCCTCGGTCGTTTCAAGCTGACGCGCGATGACATAGCCCTGGATCAGTTCGGTGACTTCGGCTCCGACCATATGTGCGCCGAGCAATTCGCCGGTGCCTGCATCAAACACCGTTTTCACAAATCCCTCGGCCTCGCCCAGCGCAATCGCCTTGCCGTTGCCGATGAACGGGAATTTGCCGACCTTGACGCTGTGTCCGGCGTCCTTCGCCTTGGCTTCGGTCATTCCGACGCTCGCCACTTGTGGCCGTGAATAGGTGCAGCCGGGAATATTCCAGGTCGTGAACGGATGTGTGTGCAGGCCTGCAATTTTCTCGACACAGACCATCCCCTCATGGCTTGCCTTGTGCGCCAGCCACGGCGGCCCGGTCACATCGCCGATGGCATAAACACCGGCGACGTTAGTCGCGGCATAGCCATCGACAATGATATGCCCGCGCTCGGTTTTGATGCCCAGCGCCTCCAGCCCGATGTCCTCGGTATTCGGCACGATACCGATGGCGACGATGGCATGGCTGAAGGTTTCGCTGACGATCTTGCCGTCGGGCATTTTCAGCGCCGCCGTCACGCCGTCCGCGCTCGCGTCGAGTTTTTGCACACCAGTGCCCGTG
>JAYTWA010000201.1:0-2402 GCA_043743675.1 Sphingomonadales bacterium | reverse complement strand
ATATCCCCCGGCAGGAACCCCAGCCGCTCCCCAGCTTCGACCGCAGGACGCGACAGGATCAACCGATCAACCGACCCCGTGATCAGCTGCGCCACGGCTTGCGCCACCGCGAGATAGGTCTTGCCAGTCCCCGCTGGCCCCAGCGCAAAGATAATATCGTTGCGGTTCAGCGCTTCCATATATCGGATCTGCGTCGCCGAACGCGGCACGATGGTTTTCTTGCGTGTGCGGATCATCACGCTCGGCGGTTCGGCGACATCATGACGGATAATCCCATCAAGCGTCGGTTCGGACGACATCGCGATCACGGCATCAACCGCGCCCGCATCGACGTCCTGACCCTGCACAATCCGGTTATACAGCCCGGTCAACACATCACGCGCGCGCGCTGTTGCCCCGGCCTCGCCCTCGATCTGCAATTTATTACCGCGCGCCGCGATATAAACGCCCAGCCGGTTTTCGATGGCGACCAGATTTTGGTCAAACTCCCCGAACAAGCGACCAAGCAATTGCGGTTTGTCGAAGACAACTTCGAGGCGGCTGCGGTCGCCCATCTGGGCGGGAACGGGCTTACGCGGCATTCATCATAGGGTTCATAAGAGGCTTTCCTGACAAACTATTGGGACCCGCAGCGGCAAGTTCCACATTCACAACATCACCAATGGAGAAGTGATCCCCCACGACATGCACCGATTGCAGCCACGGCGATTTGCCGATGAACTGATCGGCCAACTTGCCGCGTCGTTCGAGCAAAATCTGTGTCGTCGTTCCCACACTCGCCACATTAAACGCATGTTGCTGCACATTGATGGCAGCTTGCAATGCTTGCAGACGCGCGCTCATCACGTCCTTCGGGATTTGCGCATCCATCGTCGCGGCGGGCGTGCCGGGACGGGCTGAATAGGCAAAGCTATACGCCTGCGCATAGCCAACCTCAGCGATCAGACTAAGTGTGGCGTCGAAATCAGCATCACTTTCGCCCGGAAACCCGACAATAAAATCACCCGACAGGGCGATGTCTGGCCGCGCTACTCGGACCCGGTCAAGCAACCGCAGATAACTGTCGCGCGAATGGCTGCGGTTCATGGCTTTCAGGATCGGATCACTCCCCGACTGCACTGGCAAATGGAGATAAGGCATTAGTTTTTCAACATCGCGGTGCGCATCGATCAGTCCCTGCTGCATGTCGTTCGGATGGCTGGTCGTATAGCGGATCCGGTGCAGCCCCGGCAGTTTGTTGAGCGCCGCGATGATGTCGTGCAGCCCACGCGCACCATCGCCCCAAGCATTCACATTCTGCCCAAGCAGTGTGATTTCTTTCGCCCCGCCCGCGATCAGCGCTTTTGCTTCTTGAATGATGGCATCGAACGGCCGTGAGACTTCGGACCCGCGCGTGTAAGGCACGACGCAATAAGTGCAGAATTTGTCGCACCCTTCCTGCACCGTCAGAAACGCCGACGGCCGCTGGCTTCCCCGCGCCGGAAGCGCACTAAATTTCGTCTCGGTCGGCATATCAGTATCGATGGCGCGCTGCCCCGCTGCGGCCCTGGCCACCAGCTGCGGCAAGCGGTGATAGGCTTGCGGACCCACGACAATATCAACCTCGCGCGCCCGCCGCGACACTTCGGCCCCTTCGGCCTGTGCCACGCATCCGGCCACTGCTATCATGGGCCGCGTGCCATCCTCGCGCTTCAAGGTGCCGATTTCCGAATAGACACGGTGCACCGCCCGCTCGCGGATGTGGCAGGTGTTGAGCACGACAAGATCAGCCTCAGCTTCGCTCGTCGCTGCCATCCCTTCGGCGCCGAGCAATTCACTCATGCGCTCGCCGTCATAGACATTCATCTGGCAGCCGAAGGATTTGACATGATAGGTTTTGGGTATGGTCATCAAAACCATTATAGCGCGCCCTGCCCGCTGGCCCAATGGTCATGCCCGATAAATTCGGTAACTGTGGCTCCGGTGACACGTTCCAGCGCAGCCGCGGTCCGGTTGCGACTCTCAGCAGCAATCGCTTTGCGCCCCGGATAATCAACCGGCGCAAACGCGTCGAGGAAATGCACGCCAAGCGGAAACGTCCCCCGCCGCGCCATCACGCGGAGCGCATTATCCTTTCCGCTTTCAAGACCGAGCCACGAAATTTCTGGCCCCACATCGCCATAATCGAGCATCAATGGTTGCACGACCACGCCTTCGGGTGGCGGCTCCAATATCTTGAGCAATGATGATTTGAATGGCAGCAGGGTCTTCCCATCATTTGTCGTGCCTTCGGGAAAAATCGTGACCGACCATGCTTCAGACAATGCGACACGCAGCCGATCAATTTGTTCGGCCACACCGCCGCGATCTTCGCGTGACACATAAATCGTCCGGTTCAGGCTGGCGAGCCACCCCACAAACGG
>JAYTWA010000200.1:0-6472 GCA_043743675.1 Sphingomonadales bacterium | reverse complement strand
TCGCCGAGCATCAGCCGCGCAAGGCGGCGCGTGATGGCAAGACCAAGGCCTGTGCCGCCGAATTTGCGCGTGCTGCTGCCATCGCCCTGGCGGAAAGGTTCGAACAAGTTATCCTTCTGGACGGCGCTGATCCCGATACCGGTATCGCTTACGCGGAAAACGACTTCGGCCTTGTCGTTCGCTTCGATCAGGTCGACATCAAGCGCGATGTCACCGTTTGTCGTGAACTTAAATGCATTGTTCAACAGGTTGTTGAGGCACTGGCGGATTTTGCCTTCATCGCCGATCATGATGCCGACTTCGCGGGCGACATTGATCTGGAACCGATTGCCATTGCGTTTGGTTTCGTCGTCGAACGCTATTGCGGATGAGCGCACCAGTCCGTTGACATCAACCACCGTGCGGTCAAGCGTTGCTTTGCCAGCTTCGATTTTAGACAGATCAAGGATTTCATTGATCAGAGAAAGCAAGTGGCGGCCTGCTTGCTGGATACGGTCGAGGTCTGCAACGACTGGCTTATTGTTCGCCTCAATCGCGTCTTCGGTCAGCAGCATCGCATAGCCGAGAATGGCATTAAGCGGGGTGCGCAGTTCATGGCTCATGTTTGCCAGAAACTGCGATTTGGCGAGATTTTGGAGATTGGCATGTTCGCGCGCACGCTCCAGCTCGGCAATAATGCCTTGTGAGCGCGCGACGGCTTTTGCCACGCGGGTCTCAAGCTGTTCGAAATCTTTCATGATCGCGGACACCGACATCCAGCGGCGGTTATGAAAGCTGATGTCAGTTGTCGGGTCTTCGCCTGCCATGATGAGATAAGACGTCAACAGATCGATTGAGCGCGAAGCAGGGACTGCAAACAAGCGGCCAAGAAAGATTGCCGCTGCGACTGAAAACAGAATGCCCGCCACGATGGACAGGCCAACAAAAATGGTGACGCGGTTTGTGTCAACGCCGCCGGTCGCATTCCAGATCAGCGCAGCACCCGCCGCAGTGACAATTAACGTCGCGCACATGACAAGGAATGCGAGGCGCGCGATGGTGCGCCGTGCCGTGATGGCAAGTGCGGAAGTTTCGATTTTCTTCAGGTCGAATTCTGTGTGGATCATGCCGCCACTCCCAGCATTTTAGGCTCAGTCTTTGGCGTGGGAAGGACACGCATAGCCACCTTATGAATTGGTATTTCCATCGTGAAGCTGGTGCCGACACCGCGTTCGGAGCGGACGTCGATCGTCCCGCCCATCATTTCGCAGAAGCGTTTCGTGAGCGCGAGGCCAAGTCCAGTCCCACCAAACTTGCTTGACGTATCTGATTCGGCCTGGCTGAAATCTGTGAACAAGCGGCTCAAACCTTCGGGGCTGATGCCGATGCCGTTGTCAGTCACTTCCAAAAGCATATAATCGCCGTGATCAGTTTGTTTGCGCAGCACCGTCAGCATGATCATGCCCTTGGTCGTGAATTTTGCGGCATTGCTCAGCAGGTTCAGGATCGACTGGCGAAGCTTGAGCGCGTCGAGTTCGAGCACGCCCAAATCTTCGGGCATATTGACGACAATCCGGTTGTCGCGTTTGCCAATCAACGGCGATGCGGTCGCCATCACTTCGTTGATCATTGATGCGACTTCGACCGGCTGCGTCACGAGCTCGATACGGTTGGCCTCAATTGAATTGAGGTCAATGACATCGTCAACCAACGCGAGGAGATGGCGGCCTGCTGTATGGATGCGATTGAGGTCTTCCATCTTGCGTCCGGCGTTGGCGCGTTCCTCAAAAGTCTCG
Source organism: Sphingomonadales bacterium (assembly GCA_043743675.1). Classification (GTDB taxonomy): domain Bacteria; phylum Pseudomonadota; class Alphaproteobacteria; order Sphingomonadales; family Sphingomonadaceae; genus Sphingomonas_O. The sequence continues at coordinate 4,697 of JAYTWA010000200.1, read as the reverse complement.
CGCAGCATTTCTGTATAGCCGATCACGGCATTGAGGGGTGTGCGCAGCTCATGGCTCATTTTGGCAAGGAAGATAGACTTGCGCTTGCTGGCCAATTCGGCAGCTTCCATCGCTTCGCGCAGGGCAACTAATTTGCTGCGTTGTTCGATGGCTTCCTGTTCGACCTGGACGCTGATGCGCATCACGGTTTCGTAATAAAGCGTCAGCATTGTCATGTAGGTGAGCGCGGCGACAATCGACAGCAACGTCGCATATTTGAGGCTCTCGATCGGCAATATCATCGGAAACTCGCCATAGAAAAGGCGAATGCCGAAAAAGCCGACAAGCTGGACCACGACACCGATCAGGACGTGCTTGATCGAATCCGAAAGATAGAAAAACCCGAGCACCATTGCGATGAGGAACCAGGGTAGAAAGGGGGAGCTGATCCCGCCGAAAAAGAAGGAACCGAATAAACTGAGGCAGACGAGCTTTTGAACGCTGATGAACGCAGCAACGCGCATGCTGCTCCACTTGCGAACGATGAAAGGAATGGCGAAAAAACTCGCGACGATGGCTTCGGTGACCCAGAACTGCCACGTCTTGCCTGCCGGCGTTTGCCACAGAAAATAGGTCACCGAATGGCCCATGAGCGGACCAATCAGATGCAGCAGCACGAATGTTCGCGCCATCAGCCGGTCTGATTCAGTCTCGCGTATGGCAGGCGGAATAAACCAGTCAATGATATGATATAGAGCGCGTTGCATTCGGATCCCCGGGGTCTCTCAAACTTCCCGCTAGGCGAAAAGGTTTAACAATCCGCAAAGGATGTTAGCCTTTACGCCCCATTAAGAGCTTTCGGTCATAGGCATAGTTGCGGCGAGAACCGTTGATGAAACAACAGCTGCAATCGTAACGGGGAACTGATATTATGACGATGAAATTGGGGTTGAAGAAAAAATTCAACCTGAGCGATTTGCTCGACTATTTCATTCCGACCGATATGCAGGTTAATCCCGAAGCGCATCGTCGCGCGCGCATGTTCATGCTGAGTCACGTCTTTGGGCCCGTGATCGGCAGCTCGATGCCGCTCTATCTATTTATCATGGACATCTCCCGCGATTATCGTGCCATTGTTTTCTTGTTCTCAATTCTTGCTTTCTGGCTTTATCCGTTCGTCCTGCGCTGGACTGGGCGGTATCAGACGCTGGCGCTGATTTCGGTTCAGAATCTGATCTTTTGCGTCCTTTAGGCGTGTTATTCGTTTGGTGCGATGGGATCGCCTTTTGTGCCGTGGATATTGTTGTTTCCGCTGCTCGCATTTCTTTATCTCCCACCCACCGGTTGGGTCCGCAACGTATTGCTCGCCCAAATTTTCGGGAGCCTTGGCATCTTTCTAACGATGGTTGTGAACGGCTATGCTTTCCCGGCGGTAGAACTTGACCATCTGCAAGTCATCGGTATGATTTCGATGGCCGCGGTTGCCTTTTATTTCGCGATGATGTCACTTTATTTTGCCAAAATGTTTCATGAACAACGCGAGTTTTCACGCGAGCTTAATGGTCTTGTGTCGACATCGGACAACGTCCGTAACTTGACAGCCGCGGCCAATCAGGCAAGCGCCGCAAAGGCAGACTTTGTGGCCAGCATGAGCCATGAACTTCGCACGCCATTAAATGCAATCATCGGGTATAGCCAACTCCTGCTTGAAGAAGCCGTCGACGAAAATGACAAGGAATCAGTGACTGACCTTGGCCATGTCAACAAGGCTGGGTCAGACCTGTTGCGACTGATCGACGACATTCTTGACTATTCGCGGATCGAGGCTGGCAAGATGCCCGTCAACGGCAGCTTTGGCACAGTGGGCGAAAATCTCGCGCGTTGGGCCCCCAAACTCGATGCCTCCCTTGCGGGTCGCGGCTATTCATTGGTGGTTGCCCCCGGGCATGGTGCGGATTTTGTGTTCAGCACGGATTGGGATGCGCTTGGCGGCGCGCTTCGTCATCTGGCGACAGGGATTGCTGCACGCGCCACTGGCACGCATATTTTGACATTGTCAGTCGAGAAAAATGGACTGGGCGGCGTGACGATGGCGTTGACAGAGGACAAATCCGTCGCGACATTGATTCCCGAAGCCAGCATCCACGAAACATTCGATCATCATGATGATACGTCGCCGACAAAATATGGTGGCACGGGTATCGAAATCGCGCTTGCACACAAATTCGCAAAGCTGATCGATGCCATCATTAAACCAGGGCACCAGATGGATGGACGCGCCGCAAACCTGTTAATCGTCCCCGACCTGTCGGTGCGTGGCACTGAATTTAGCGAAGCCGCTTAACGGCTTACCAATGATATGATTCTAAAGGCTTTCCCATGACCATGATCCTGATTGTCGAAGACAATGAAATGAACCGTGACATGCTTCGGCGTCGGCTTGAGCGTAATGGCTATGATGTCATCTGCGCCGTTGATGGCCCTGAAGGAATCACAATGGCGCGCACTGAGCAGCCCGACATCATCCTGATGGATGTTGCGCTTGGCGATATGGATGGGTGGGAAGCGACAACTGCGCTTCGTGCTGATGCGCGGACGTCAAAAATTCCGGTCATCGCGCTGACCGCACATGCGCTTGAAAGCGACCGACTGAAAAGCATTCAAGTGGGCTGCGTCGATTTTGAGACGAAACCCGTTTCACTCCCGCATCTCCTTGAAAAAATCGAGAAACATAAGCTCGGTTAACCATTATCGCTGACCACATTGTTACACTTGGCCGATATGTAGGCCTCAGGACAATTTAGCGTTAACGGGGCATCTATCATGGTTGAAGAGACAGGCGGCATCGACGCGGGCACAGGCATGGGTATCGATGCGCTCGGGGGTAGCATGCGCGATTTCCGGTATTTGCCGGGCAGCAATATTCTTGATCGTGTTGAAGCTTTTTATAACTGGCAACAGGCACGTCGCGCCGTTGGCGTGTGGCCGTTGGGCCGCTCGACCGAAAACGGCGCTCGCAGCCGCTGCAGTGCCCGAACAGATGAAGGGGCGCTTTTCGAAGGCGTAAACTTTGCGAGCCAAGATTATCTGAGCCTCGCTTCGCATCCCGCCATTGTCGATACAGCGTGCGAGGTGATGCGCTCGTTTGGCGTGCACAGCGCTGGGTCGCCCGCGTTGGTTGGTAATACATCGTTGTCAATCAAGCTCGAGCAGACCATCGCCGAGTTTCTTGAAACCGATCATGTCGCGCTGTTCCCGACTGGCTGGGCTGCCGGGTTTGGCGTAATCAAGGGTCTGGTCCGCCCGAGTGACCACATCGTCATGGATGCGCTCAGTCATGCCTGCCTTCAGGAAGGCGCGCAGGCCGCGACACGCAATATCCATCTTTTCCGGCACAACCGCGTCGATGCAGTGCGCGAAAAGCTCGAGAAAATCCGCAGCGGTGATACCGAAAACGGCATTCTTGTAGTAACCGAAAGCCTGTTTTCGATGGATTCGGATACGCCCGACATCGAAGCGATGCAGACCTTATGTCATGAATTCGGTGCCACGCTGGTTGTTGATGTGGCGCATGATCTCGGTAACCTTGGCCCTACGGGTCGAGGACTGATTGAAGTGCAGGGTATGCTCGGCAAAGTCGATGTCGTGATGGGCAGTTTTTCAAAGACGTTTGCATCGAACGGCGGCTTCGTCGCATCGCGCAACCGTAGTGTGAAGGAATATCTGCGCTATTACAGCTCGCCGAATACATTTTCGAACGCGATGTCGCCGGCCAATGCCGCGATTGTTACGCATGCATTCGAGATCGTGAAATCGGAAGAAGGCGCGCAGCTTCGCAAGAAAATGATGACCAACGTCATGCTGCTCCGCAATTTGCTGTCGGGTTGTGGGCTTGAGGTTTACGGTGATCCGTCCGCCATCGTTTGCGTGAAGATGGGAACCGAAGCGCTTGCGCGTCTGGTCAGCCGTCGTTTGCCTGCGATGGGTATGCTCGCCAATCTTGTCGAATTTCCCGCTGTGCCGAAAGGGCAGGCGCGCTTCCGCCTTCAGGTCATGGCGAATCACAGCCAGCATGACATTCTCGATGCGGTTCATCGTTTGTCGACGGCAGCCGTTGATGGCGCTGAAGAAGAGCTCGCGCTGCTTGAAGGGCGGACGACTCTGGCGACGCTTGACCAGGACTTTCCGCTGCCCAGCATGGAACGCAAAGCATCCGCAGCGGTCGAAATTATTGCGCCGTCCGCGCGCACTGTAGCCAAAAAACCACGCTCTATTGCTGCTTAGCGTCGTTTACGCGGTCTTAACAATGACCCGTTACGAAGGACGCATAGTGAAAGGTGTCTGATGATTATTCGATCTGCGATCATTACCGTTGCTGGCGTTTTGGCGAGCATCGCAGCCGTGCCTGCAGTTGCACAAGAAGCGGGTGACAGCTTCGTCAAAGTCGCCGCGTCGCGCACAAAGCTGGTCGATAAAGGCGACGTTCGCACGAATGGCGTCCTTGATCCGGCGGCAGGCTATAAAACGCGTCAGGCATTTCATGGGACGTTTAGTGGCGGCAAGTTCATCATGGATAAGGTCGCGCTTGAGATTTCCGTGACGACACCGCTCACCACAAATAATATTCCAGCAGGCTCGCTAGCTGGCCTGCCCAATCTGGGCGACGACGAGTTCATCCTATTTACGGCTGGCGCGTCTTTCCACCCCTTCAAAGGGCC
>JAYTWA010000199.1:0-4596 GCA_043743675.1 Sphingomonadales bacterium | reverse complement strand
CCCCGCATTCGGGCCAGTGCAATCATGGCCGCCCGACATGGGTAAAACTCGCCCATGCCGACATCGAAAAACTGTTCGGGCGAAGATGACCGCCCCTATTATTGTCACCGCCTTGATCGGTGAAACTGACTTTACCAAGCTAGACACCCTTCGTCGCCAGCATTTCCCGCTTGAGCGCAATCACCTCCGCGCGCATCTCACGATGTTCCACCACCTTCCGCCGTCTTGCGAAGCCGAATTGTGCCAACTGCTTTGGGACGAAGCACGCGGCAATGATCCCACGGCGCGGCTGTCTGGCCTGATCAACCTCGGCGGCGGCGTTGCATTCCGTGTTGAAAGCGCCAACCTCGATGACATACGTGCGCGGATCGCCGAACGCTTTGCGCCGATGCTGATGCCGCAAGACCGCAACCCGTGGCGCGCGCATGTCACGGTCCAGAACAAGGTCAAAGCACCAGAAGCAAGGGCATTGCTCGACCAGCTCAGCGCAGTTTTCAAACCTCGTCCGCTTGCGCTGACCGGTCTCGCCGCCTGGTGGTATCGCGGTGGTCCGTGGGAGCCGATTGCGGCTTATGCGTTCAAAACGGGAAGAGCGATCAAACTGCGTTAGCCGCACCCAATACCGCTCGCACGCTGGCCGTCGCGACATCGGCGTCAATGCCCACGCCCCACACCGTCTTGCCATCACTCGTCCGGCATTCAAGATACGCAGCCGCTTGTGCATCGCTGCCGATCCCCAGTGTATGTTCGGTATAATCGATAATATCGAGGCCGACCCCGAGCCCATCGACCGCCGCAACCACAGAGGAAATCAACCCGTTGCCACGCCCACTTACCGATTGTGCGGTGCCATCGACCACTACAACGCCAGCAAATATCCGATCACCGTTGCTTGCCTTGGTTTCTTCATAATCGCCCAGCGCAAATCGCCCCTCGCTCAGATAGGCCTTTTCAAATGCGCCCCATATGTCCGCTGCTTGCAGTTCGCGTCCCAATTCGTCGGCCAGCGCCTGCACATGACGGCTGAAATCGGCCTGCATACGTTTGGGCAGTTTTAGCCCCTTGTCTTGTTCAAGGACCCAAGCGACGCCGCCCTTGCCCGACTGTGAGTTCACGCGGATCACCGCTTCATAATCACGCCCCAAATCTTTTGGATCGATGGGCAGATAGGGCACATCCCAATATTGGTCATTGCGCACTTCCTGCGCTGCAAACCCCTTTTTAATCGCGTCCTGATGCGAACCCGAAAAGGCCGTGAATACCAGGTCGCCGACATAAGGCTGGCGCGGGTGGGTTGCGATGCCAGTGCAATATTCGACTGTTTTCACGATGCTGTCGATGTCGGAGAAATCGAGGCCTGGATTGATCCCTTGCGTATACATGTTGAGTGCAACCGTAACGAGATCGACATTGCCGGTACGTTCGCCATTGCCCAGTAAACAACCCTCCACCCGGTCCGCGCCAGCCATCAGTCCGAGTTCGGTCGCCGCGACTCCTGTCCCGCGGTCATTATGCGCATGAAGGCTGATGACCACGCAATCTCGTTTTGGAATATGTCGTCCGAAATATTCGATCTGGTCGGCATAGATATTTGGGGTCGCGCACTCGACGGTTGCAGGCAGGTTGAAGATGATTGGTTTGTCAGCAGTCGGTTGTAAAATATCCATCACCGCCGAACAGCACTCAAGACTGAAATCCAGTTCAGCCGTCGAAAACGTCTCGGGTGAATATTCGAAATGCCAGTCCGTTTTGGGCCGCTTGGCCGCTTCGTCGCGCAGAATCATTGCGGCATCGACGGCGATCTGCTTGATCTGCGCTGGCTCCATACCGAACACGATCCGCCGCCACGCCGGGCTGACCGCGTTATAGACATGAACGATGGCGCGCGGTGCGCCTTCCAATGACTTGAATGTGGTCTCGATAAGGTCACGCCGCGCCTGCGTCAGCACCTGCACCGTGACATCTTCGGGCACCTTGTCGCCGCGCACCAGCGCACTGATAAAATCAAATTCAGTCGCCCCCGCGCTTGGAAAACCAACTTCGATTTCCTTGACGCCCAATCGCACCAGCATATCGAAAAAGCGTTGTTTCTTCTCGCTGTCCATCGGATCGATAAGTGCCTGATTGCCGTCACGCATATCGGTCGACAGCCATCGAGGGGCTTGGGTGATCGTGTGGCCCGGCCATTCCCGGTTGGGCAAATCAATCGGAGGGAAGGGCCGGTATTTTACGGATGGGTCGCGCAGCATAATGGATTTCGATTCACTTCGAGTGCGTTTGGAAACTTCCCTTAGGCTGCGCTGCGTGAATACGCAGGGTTCGTCGCGCCTAAGGGCGCATAAGTCGAAGGAGCGGAAGCCACTGCGTTTGCATGCAGCAGCGGCTAATCGACCTACTTCTGGAACGCAACCGTTATGTCGAGCGCGACCGCATCGGACACGACAGGAATGCCATAGCTCAGCCCGAATTCACTGCGTTTGATTGTCGTCTTCGCGTGAAAACCGACATTTTCTTTGCCGCCCATCATAGCCGGCGCCTTGCCTGCTCCTGCAAATTCAGCATCCAGTATGACCGGCTTGGTCACGCCGTTAAGCGTCAGATTACCGTGAATCATCGCTTTCATGCCCTTGGCCATCACCATCGTCGAAACAAACTTTGCATCGGAGGGGGTCGGCCCAAAGAAATCTGGTTTCCCACCATCCTTGCCTGCGCGCAGCATATGCGAAGTCAGGCCTGCGCTCGCGGTTGTCAGTTTCGACACAGGGATTGTAATGTCCACCTTCGCGGCATTCGGTTTCTTAGGATCAAGCGTCAGTGTCCCAGTCGAATTCCCGAAAATCCCGAAATAGTCATTGAACCCCATGTGATCGACGCGCCATCCGATCAGCGTGTGGCCCGCATCAACGGTATAGGTTCCGCCGGTAATCGCCGCCGTCGATTTCGACCCTGGCTTGGCCATCTGCTGTGCGACAAGGGGCGTTGCGATGAGGAGGGGGAGGGCGATCAAAGCAATGCGGCGCATGGGTGCGACTCCTGTTGGGGAAGCCGCACCTTAGGCGTCAGTTCTTCGTTTTGTCCACGAGTTGGTTGGCCCCGATCCACGGCATCATCGCGCGCAGTTCGGCCCCGACTTTTTCGATCGGATGCGCGGCTGCGGCTTTGCGCGACGCTTTCAGTTCCGGCTGGCCAGCGCGATTGTCGAGCACGAAGTCCTTCACGAACCGACCCGACTGGATGTCGGCAAGTACACGCTTCATCTCGGCCTTGGTTTCATCGGTAATGATCCGCGGACCCGTTTTGATGTCACCATATTCGGCCGTATTGCTGATCGAATAGCGCATGTTCGCAATGCCGCCTTCATAAAGCAGATCGACGATCAGCTTGGTTTCGTGGAGGCATTCGAAATAGGCCATCTCGGGCGCATATCCGGCTTCGGTCAGCGTCTCGAACCCGGCTTGAATTAAATGCGTGATTCCGCCGCACAGCACGGCTTGCTCGCCGAACAGATCGGTTTCGCATTCCTCACGGAAGTTCGTTTCAATAATGCCGCTGCGCCCGCCGCCGACGGCCGATGCGTAGGCCAACCCAATATCATGCGCGTTCCCGCTCGAATCCTGATGCACCGCGATCAAGCAGGGGACACCGCCGCCGCGCACATATTCGCTACGCACGGTGTGGCCGGGCCCCTTGGGCGCGATCATGATAACGTCGAGGTCAGCGCGCGGTTCTATCAACCCGAAATGCACGTTGAGACCATGTGCAAAGGCTAGTGTCGCCCCCTGTTTCAGGTTCGCTGCCAGATCATCGGCATAAATCCCCGCCTGATGCTCATCGGGTGCAAGGATCATGACAATGTCGGCCCACTTCGCCGCTTCGACATTCGACATCACCTTGAAGCCAGCGCCCTCGGCCTTCGCTGCGGTCGCTGAACTGGCACGCAGCGCAATTGCAACGTCGGCCACGCCTGAATCACGAAGATTCTGCGCATGGGCATGCCCCTGCGATCCATAGCCAATAATGGCGATTTTCTTTGATTTGATCAGGCCGATGTCGGCATCACGGTCATAATATACGCGCATAATTCTTCCCTAATTAAACTGCAGTTTTTCCCCGTGCCATCGCGACAATGCCTGTGCGCGCGACTTCGACAAGGCCGATTTCGGTCATAAGTTCGACAAAGCGATCAATTTTCACGCTCGATCCGGTCACTTCGAAAACGAAGCTCGAAATCGTCGTGTCGACCACATTGGCGCGAAACACTTCGGCCAGACGCAGCGCCTCGATCCGGTGCTCGCCCACACCCGCGACCTTCACCAGCGCGAGTTCGCGCTCAACATGCTCGCCGAGCACGGTCAGATCAGTGACCTTGTGCACCGGAACAAGGCGGTCGAGCTGCGCCACAACCTGTTCGATGACGGCCGCCGTGCCCGAAGTCACGATTGTGATCCGCGACACCGCGTCGTCTTCGCTGATGTCGGCGACGGTCAGACTCTCGATATTATAGCCGCGCGCCGAAAACATGCCGGCAATCCGCGCAAGGACGCCCGATTCATTGTCCACGGTAACGGAGAGCGTGTGCCGCTCGATGGGGCCAGT
>JAYTWA010000198.1:0-1629 GCA_043743675.1 Sphingomonadales bacterium | reverse complement strand
CTTGCCAATGTCGATGGCGCAGGACTGCCATTCGGCGAACTGCAAACCGCGATCAGCGACCTGAAAGCGGCCGGGCGCCCAACCGCCTCGGTCGAAGCTGCTTTGTGGCACAAGATTTCAGGGCCGCTCTCGACAATGCTAATGCCGCTGCTCGGCGCAGTTGCGGCGTTCGGATTGGCGCGATCAGGAAAGCTCTTTGTCCGTGCGGTCATCGGCATGGCGCTGGGTTTTTTGTATTTCGTCGCCGACAATTTCGGGCTCGCGATGGGCAATCTTGGCGCCTATCCGCCGCTGCTCGCGGCATGGGGACCGTTTTTCCTGTTCCTGCTTATCGGAGAAGCTGTACTGATCAGGACCGAGGAGTAATCGTATTCCGCGCCAACCGCGCCACGAGGTGCGGCAGGCCCGAATAATTCCCACGATGATAGGGCGAGTGAGGTGCCAGCGCGGTTGTCAAACGCCGGTGCGCCTCACCCAGCGAATGATAGGGCAAGCTCGGCAGCAAATGATGCAGCGCATGATAGCGCAGTCCGACGGGTGCCCAGAGCGCGGGGAGCGTCGCGGGCGGCGGCACGTTGACAGAATCGAGATATTGCGCAGTCACCGTCATCGCTTCGCCCTCATTCTCCCACAGATGCGCAACAAGCGTACGGACTTGGTTGAGCAGCATCGTGCCCGAAACAATGGCAAGGTAAATCCCAAACCCACGCAGCGGCACAAGGCCGCCAATGACCAGCATAAGGAGCGTGATCGACCAAACACTTGCCGCACCTTCTTGCCAGAACCACTGCCGCTTCAGCTCACCTTCCGGCGGGCGACGGCGGAACTTCGGGTTGATCTGTAGCCCTGAAAAACGTTCGACGACCATCGTCCGCAACGGCGGGATCAACAGCGACAACGGGGCCAGTACGGCAAACCGGATCAACATCGCCACAGGCGCGAGGGATGCTGTCACCACAAACAGCGGCAACGTCCACGGCTTCATCAGCGCAAGCGGCAGATATTCGGGATCCTCAACCGTGCCATATCGCGTACGATTGTGATGCAGATTATGCACGCCTTCATACATGAACGAGGGCACGAGAAGCGGGACACCGACGACCATGTTCCAGCCGAAGCGGAACCACGGCAATTCGCGGTGGCGCACGTGCGTAAGTTCATGAATAAAGCTTCCGGCGCGATAGAGCGCAAGGATCGCGACCAATGCGGACGCCACTGCCCAAATGCCCGACAGCAGAATTGCACCTGCCAGTCCCGCATAGCCAAGCACTGCCGACCCGATAAAATCGATCCAATAGACCAACGGGCGCGCAACATTGATGTCGCGCGTCAATTCTGCCGCTGTCCGCAGCATCGCGACATCGTCGGTAATACGCGCAGGCGAGACGGCGGCGTCGGCCTCCGCTTCGAAACGGTTTATGGCAATCATGCTTTCCATTATCTCGCAATATAGTGCCCCATGCTTGGCAATGCCAGTGTTCGGCCATATCGAAGGGTTCGTATGACCAGCATAACGATCAAACCCGTCACCACGAAGGCCGACCGCAAGGCGTTTGTCGAACTCCCCTATCGCCTCTACGCGGGAAATCCGAACTGGGTGCCGCCGCTTCGGACCGAAATTTATGCGCT
>JAYTWA010000197.1:0-4094 GCA_043743675.1 Sphingomonadales bacterium | reverse complement strand
GCTGCCCCCGTTGCTGTGTCATACATGGTCACGCGAATCCGCGCACCGCCGGTATCAAGCACCGCCATATTCGCGGCATTGGCAATTGATGTGCCCACGCCCGCGTTCGGGCCAGTCAGCGGAGCCAGCAACGCGACACGATTACGCTCGGTATCCGTCGGAAGTGACGGCGTCACGACATCAGGCGCCGTCACAACCGGTGGCGCATCAACCGTTTTGGGCGGTCCTTTCGGCACAACGGTGCAACCCGCGACCAGCGCGAAAAGCGCCAATGCCGTCGCGCGAACAAAGCGCGCCCCTTGCCGCGTGACGACTGCCTCTGCCATGACCCTGATCCTATGTCTTTAACCCTGAGTCCCGGTCTTTACATCGTCGCGACCCCAATCGGCAATCTCGGTGATTTGTCCCCGCGCGCGGCGGCGACATTGTCGGGCGCGGACGTGATTGCTGTTGAGGACAGTCGCGTCACCGCTAAACTGTTGCGGCACATCGGGACCAAGCGGCCCATGCTTGCCTATCATGACCACAGCAGCGAAGGCGTGCGCCCCGCCTTGATCGCACGCATGGCCACCGAAGCCGTGGCGCTTGTCTCTGACGCTGGCACTCCGCTCATCTCTGATCCCGGTTATAAACTAGTCCGCGATGCACGCGCGGCGGGCGTGAACATCGTCACCATACCGGGGCCAAGCGCGGCCATAGCGGCACTTACACTGGCAGGATTGCCAACCGACCGTTTTCTGTTCGTCGGTTTTCTGCCGTCAAAAACAAAAGCCCGCGATGACGCCATTGCTGAAATTGCCGGTATCCGCGCGACACTGGTATTCTACGAATCAGGGCCGCGGCTTGCTGCAAGCCTGTCCGCACTGGCTTATGGTCTGGGCAACCGTGAAGCCGCCGTCGCACGCGAGCTCAGCAAACTTTACGAAGAATGCGTCACGGGTTCGCTGAGTGATCTTGCCGAGCGCTACAGGGACGCGCCCCCAAAAGGGGAAATCGTCGTCATTGTCGCGCCACCTTCCCCACCCGAAGCAGCAACGGACAGCGACGCTGACGCCGCACTCCGCGAAGCGCTCACTCGCCTGTCGCCGGGGCAAGCCGCCAGCGAAGTCGCAAAAAAACTCCGCCTCGACCGCCGCACGCTTTATGCCCGCGCCCTTGCGCTGAAGCCATGAAGCGCCAGGCCGCAGAAGCGAGCGGGCGTCGCGCCGAACGCTTTGCCGCCACATGGCTCCGATTAAAGGGCTGGCGAATTCTCGGTGCGCGCGTCCGCACAGCAGCCGGCGAAGTTGATCTGGTTGCGCGCCGCGCGGGCATTGTCGCATTCATCGAAGTCAAATCGCGTGGCACAGCGGCGCAACTTGACCATGCCATTGACGATTACCGCCTCCGCCGCGTTGCCGCCGCTGCCGAAATTCTGGTCCCCAGATACGCGACAAACGGAGAGGACATCCGCATTGATGTCATTCTCATCGCGCCGCGCGCGCTGCCCCGCCACCTTGTAAACGTCTGGCATGGCTGACAAAGCACGCTCATGACTCTGCGCGCTGCTTTCCAGATGGACCCGATGGAGACCCTTCACATTGATGGGGACTCGAGTTTTGCGCTCATGCTCAAGGCGCAGGAACGCGGCTACGCGCTCTGGCATTACGGCGTGCACGACCTGACATGGGAAAGCGGGCGGCTCTATACTTTCGGCACCCCCGTCACGGTGCAGCGAGAGGCGGGCAACCACTTTACGCCAGGTGCGCCTGTGCTTCTCGATCTCGGTCGCGACGTCGATGTCGTTATGATGCGGCAAGACCCGCCGTTCGACCTCAGCTACATCACGGCCACACATTTGCTCGAGCGCATCTGCGGCGAAACATTGGTCGCGAATGATCCGGAAAGTGTCCGCAACGCGCCCGAAAAGCTGTTTGTGCTCGACTATGCGCACTTCATGCCGCCGACAATGATCACACGCTCGCTGGGTGCCGCACGCAAATTTCTCGCCGAACATGGCGAAATTGTTATCAAGCCCCTCCACGGCAACGGCGGCAAAGCCATTTTCAAAGTCGGCAGCGACGGCGCGAATCTTTCATCGCTGATCGAAGTCTTCAACACGGCCTATGTCGAACCCCATATGGTGCAGGCCTTCCTGCCGAGCATCGCAAAAGGCGACAAGCGCATTGTCCTTGTCGATGGCGTCGTCGCAGGCGCCATCAACCGCATCCCCGGTGAAGGCGAAATCCGCAGCAACCTTGCGGTCGGCGGGACGGCGTTGAAGACCGATTTGACTGCGCGCGAACATGAAATTTGTGAAGCGCTTGGTCCCGAACTCAAAAAGCGCGGTCTGATCTTCGTCGGCATCGACGTGATCGGCGGCGAATGGCTGACCGAGATCAACGTCACCTCGCCAACGGGGATTGTCGCCATCGACAAATTCAACGGCACTGACACGGCTGGCATGATCTGGGACGCCATCGAAGCCCGCCTCGCCTGATGACTGAATTTGTTTTCAAACTGGTTGAGGAGGGTGGCTATTGGGGCGTGGCACTCCTGATGTTGCTTGAGACCATTTTTCCGCCAATCCCGTCCGAAGTCATCATGCCACTGGCGGGCGTCGTCGCAGCGCGCGGGCATTTGTCGCTGCCGCTTGTGATTGCATCGGGAACAGCCGGCGCAATGCTCGGCAATATCATCTGGTATGGGGCGGCAAAGTTGCTCGGACTTGACCGGTTTCGCCCCTATATTGAGAAATATGGCTGCTGGCTGACGCTCGACTGGGCCGAAATCGAACGCGCGCATCGCCTGTTTGACAAACATGGCAGCGCCATCGTGTTCGTCGCGCGTATGCTGCCAACAGTGCGGTCGCTGGTCTCTATACCCGCCGGCTTGCTCAGGATGCGGTTTCTGCCCTTCCTGCTCTGGTCAACGCTTGGTTCAACAGTTTGGACAGCAGGCCTCGCGATTGCCGGTTGGCTGCTGGGCCAGCAGTTTGATCATGTTGAAACGGTGCTCGGGCCGCTGTCCTTGGCTGTCATAAGCGTTATAGTATCATGGTATCTCTACCGCGTTATAACGTGGCGGCCTGATCTCGGGTAGGCGCACCGAATCAACTTCGCCTGGCACAGGCGCAAGCGTGCATCGGTGAACCCAATTGTCTCATGCGTTTGGTGTTCTCACCACCCACATTGCTTCCCGGCATTCTGCTTGCTCAGCCACGTCATAAGCGGCTTGAAATAAGCGATCATTGATTTTCCGCTCATCTCACGGCTGCCAGTGAAGGCTTGCAACGCGTCCGGCCACGGCTTTGATGCGCCCATTTCGAGCATCGCATTGAACCGTGTGCCGACATCCTTGTTGCCATAGAAGGAACAGCGATGCAGTGGCCCCTTCCACCCGGCCTGTTTGCACGCAGCTTCATAGAATTGGAACTGAAGCAACCGTGCAAGGAAGTAGCGCGTGTAGGGCGTATTCCCTGGAATATGATATTTCGCGCCCGGATCAAAATTGCTTTCGTCGCGCGCGGTCGGCGGGGTAATGCCCTGATATTGCAACCGCAAATCGGTCCAGCCCTTGTTGTAAGTCGCCGGCGTGATTTTTCCCGAAAAGACGCCCCAGCGCCATTTATCGACCAGCAGGCCGAAAGGGAGAAACGCCACCTTGTCCATTGCTTGACGTAACAGCAAGCCAATGTCCTTGTCCGCACTTGGCACCTTGCCAGTATCAAGCAGCCCGATCTGAACCAGATATTGCGGCGTAATACTCAGCGCGACGGTATCGCCAATCGCCTCGTGAAAACCATCGTTGGCACCGTTCTGATACAGCGTCGATTTCGCCTTATACGCGCGCTGGTAATAATTGTGGCCAAGCTCGTGATGGATTGTCACGAAATCACCGCTATTCACTTTTGTGCACATCTTAATGCGAATGTCGTCTTTGGAATCAATATCCCACGCGCTTGCATGACAGATCACTTCGCGGTCGCGCGGCTTCACAAATTGTGACCGTTCCCAGAATGTTTTGGGCAACGCTTCAAAACCTAACGACGAATAAAACCCCTCGCCAGCCTTCACCATCTTGATGGGATCATAGCCTTTGGCAACAAGCAATGC
>JAYTWA010000196.1:0-3627 GCA_043743675.1 Sphingomonadales bacterium | reverse complement strand
GTGGCTGAGGCGCGGGTGGTTGCACACAGGCAACAACAGCGACAGGGGCCAATATGATGAAACGGATCAAACGCATCTCAGTTACCTAAGCCATCGCCCGCTTGGCAGCAAAGCCCTTTGTCGCATAAGCCGCACAGATGAGCATTGATACCAAACGCCTGAAATCCATCGTTGCGGGGTCGGCAGGCAATCTGGTCGAATGGTATGACTGGTTCGCTTATGCGACATTCAGTATCTATTTCGCGCCGCTATTCTTCCCCAAAGGCGACACGACGGCACAGCTGCTGAACACTGCGGCGATCTTTGCTGCCGGGTTCCTGATGCGCCCCATCGGCGCCTGGGTGATGGGGATTTACGGCGACAAGCATGGGCGCAAGGCGGGACTGACATTGTCGGTCATCATGATGGCGGCGGGATCGCTGATGATTGCCTTTGCGCCGACTTACGCGATGGCGGGGGTTGCAGCGCCGATCATCCTTGTCGTGGCGCGGATGATCCAGGGACTGTCCGTTGGCGGCGAATATGGATCGAGCGCGACATATCTCTCCGAAATGGCACCGGCGGACCGGCGCGGTTTCTGGTCGAGTTTTCAATATGCGACGCTCAGCGGGGGGCAATTGCTGGCAATCATTACGGCGCTGGTGCTTCAGGCGACGTTGAGCGAGGCGCAGCTGGGCGATTGGGGCTGGCGGATTCCCTTTGTCATCGGGGCAATATTAGCTGTGATGGTGTTCCTCCTGCGGCGGACGATGACCGAAACTAAGTCCTTCGCGCATATCGACCAGAGCCGCGAGCATTCGTCGCTGCGCATCCTGTGGCGCGATCATCGCAAGGCGTGCATTTTGGTCGCGACGATGTCGGGCGGCGGCGGCCTCGCTTCCTATGCCTTTACGACCTACATGCTCAAATATCTGATCAACACGTCGGGGTTTGAGAAGGGGACGGCGACACTGATCATTGCCGCCGCGCTGGTCTGGTCATTCTGTTTGCAGCCAATTGCCGGGATTCTGGCGGACCGGTTCGGGCGCAAGCCATTGCTGTTCATCGCGGGCATCGGCGTGTCGCTGGTCGCGGTGCCGATTTATACGCTACTGGGGACGACGACATCGCCGCTGGTGGCGTTCGCCCTGCTGCTGATCCCGATCACCCTCCACGGCGGCTACACCGCGAACAATGCTATGGTGAAAGCTGAACTTTTCCCCGCCCACGTCCGCGCGCTGGGCGTCGCGTTTCCTTATGCGGTGGGGAACACGCTGCTCGCGGGGACAACCGAATATGTCGCGCTGTGGTTCAAAAGTTCAGGGAATGAGAGCGGCTTTTTCTGGTATGTCAGCGCGATGGTCGCGATGACGGTGGTTGCGTATGCGATGCTGCCCGAGACAAAGACGGCGGGGTTGATCAAGGAGCATTGAGAGCGCTATTTGCGCATCCCGCGTGGATAATCGGCTTTACGAAACCAGCTCTTGCTATCTTTCGGCCCATCCCACGGGTTCACCACCGCCCAGCGCTTGGCTGGTAAAGCATCGCCATCAAGCGTTTCTGTAAGTGTCTGACGCGCGGCATGACGAGCACGCCGTGCGGCTTTTGCTTTCCACTCGGCTTCACTTTCAGCGGTGGTAATGCCTGAAATCGGCGTTTTGCGGCGGGAACGAGACATACGTGATTCACTTTCGCTGCTTCATTAACCTATAGTAGTTTGATGACCAAGAAACGGCATCATTACGTTCCCAAAACTTATCTTGAGGGATTTACCGACGATCAAGGTTTTCTATGGGTAGGGCGCAAGGATGATCCTAGCAAACCATTGAGACTGAAGCCTGAAAATACTGGGTTCGAGAAATACTATTACTCGCAAACTCTCGACAACGGTGTCC
This sequence comes from Sphingomonadales bacterium, assembly GCA_043743675.1. GTDB lineage: Bacteria > Pseudomonadota > Alphaproteobacteria > Sphingomonadales > Sphingomonadaceae > Sphingomonas_O. The sequence continues at coordinate 1,753 of JAYTWA010000196.1, read as the reverse complement.
GTGATGACCGGATGGAAGACTTCTTTGGTAAGATTGAGTCGCAATGGCCCGCGCTGCGATTGAAACTGGTTCAATCAGAAAAAATCATACCAACCGATGGTGGCTTGATTTGGCAGATTCTCGGTTCGCAACGGGTGCGGGTTCCGGCAGCGCGCGATATGATGGAAGGCGTACTTGCTCACCAAGTGATGGTGGGATTGAGGCAACTCGACGAAGTGGGTGAATTACCGCCCTATCCCGATGGATTCCCCGACATTGTTGATCATGTGAGGATCGCAATTGATCCTCAGAAATCTATCGAGGGCATGGGGCAAATGCTGCGTGCTTTTCAATGGCTGATCGGGCGTGTGGGTTTTGAAGTTATTCACAACGAAACCGAGTCGCATTTTTTGACGAGTGACAATCCCGTATCGATTTTCGATTCTAGCGTTCCTGATAAGTTAATGCGACCATATGTCATTGCGCCAGAATGCCAAGCTATTGAACTGCTTTATCCGGTGGATTGTCGGACGCTGATACGCGGACGTTCGGGTCTCGCGCAAAGGCATTCAGAACGAGGGCCAAAGCACGTTAGGCTGCGCGACGAAAATCAAGTCCGTCGGATCAACCGAATTACGGCAAGATTTGCATATGAGTTGATCATTGCCAACGGCCCACAACACTCCGGCCTACTCAGAGCCTTCGCTGATACCTCGCCAGTCCTGGAAAACTCGGTAGGTTGGACGGGCGGAATCCAGTCTGCACCGTTAATAATGGCATTTGGAAAGCGGCCAAAAAAACAAAAATGGACCGACTAATCTACCGCCCCTTCCGCGTGAACTTCCGCTGCGTCTTTCCAAACCGGTCCTTCCGCGTCCCCGCTTTCCCCTCGTTACTCCGCCCCATGATCGGGGCTTTTTGCTGATCGTTCGGCAGTCCGAGTTCGTCGTTTTCAAGGCTGCGGATTTCATCACGGATGCGGCCGGCGGTCTCGAATTCCAGGTCGCCCGCGGCTTTGCGCATCTGCTTTTCGAGGTCTTCGATGTAGGCGCGCAGATTGTGGCCGACCATGTGCGGGCGGTCTTCATCGATCTCGATGGTGACCTGATCGCGCGAAGACAGATGTGAAATCACGTCGCTGATGTTGCGCTTAATGGTCAGCGGGGTGATGCCATGTTCGGCGTTATATTCGAGCTGTTTTTCGCGCCGCCGGTCGGTTTCGCGCATTGCGCGTTCCATGCTGCCGGTGATGCGGTCGGCATACAGGATCACGCGGCCGTCAACATTGCGCGCGGCGCGGCCAATGGTCTGGATCAGCGATGTTTCGCTGCGCAGGAAACCTTCCTTATCCGCGTCGAGGATACACACGAGACCGCATTCGGGAATATCGAGCCCTTCGCGCAACAGATTGATACCGATCAACACATCATAAACACCCAGCCGCAAGTCGCGTATGAGTTCAATGCGCTCCAGCGTCTCGACGTCGCTGTGCATATAACGACATTTAATCCCCGCCTCGTCGAGATATTCGGTCAAATCTTCGGCCATGCGCTTGGTCAGCGTCGTGACCAAAGTGCGATAGCCTTGCGCCGTCGTTTTGCGAATTTCATTGATGCAGTCGTCGACTTGGTCCTCGACGGGTTTGATCTCGACCGGCGGGTCGATGAGGCCCGTCGGGCGGATGACCTGTTCAGCGAACACGCCGCCGGTTTGCTCCATTTCCCACGGACCCGGGGTGGCAGAGACGCATACCGTCTGCGGGCGCATCGCGTCC
>JAYTWA010000195.1:0-3723 GCA_043743675.1 Sphingomonadales bacterium | reverse complement strand
CTTTTGGCCAGTGGGTCGGCTATGAATTGTCGGCGGCAAACCACCGGATGCTGTGGGTCCCGCCGGGGTTCGCCCACGGGTTCCTGACGCTTCAGGATGGCACCGATTTCCTTTATAAATGCACCGAGCTTTATGCGCCCGCATCCGAACATTGTCTGGCGTGGGATGATGCGATGGTCGGCATAGAATGGCCGATAGGTGGGATGATGCCGCTGGTTTCAGACAAAGACTGCGCGGGTAAGTCATTTGCTGACGTGCCGAAATTCGCATGAAAGTTTTGATCTTCGGGGCGGGCGGGCAAGTCGGACGCGCACTTCAAGCGCTGGCTCCGGCGGATGCAATAATCACGGCCATTGACAATGATGTGCTCGACCTGACGGATGAAGCCGCAATCGTGCCTTTCATCCGCGACACTGCGCCTGATCTGATCATCAACGCTTCGGGCTACACTGCCGTCGACAAGGCAGAAACTGAGCGTGATCTCGCCTATGCGATCAACGCGGAGGCTCCGGCGCAGATGGCGCAGGCAGCGGCGGAAATCGGCGCACGCTTTATGCACATTTCGACCGACTTCGTTTTCGACGGCAAAACATATCTGCCTTATGCGCCTGACGCGGCGACGAACGCGTTGAGTGTCTATGGCGCGTCGAAAGCCGCGGGCGAGGCTGCTGTCGTAGCGGCGGGCGGCAATGCGCTGACCGTGCGCACAGCGTGGGTTTACAGCGCGGGGGCTGCAAATTTCGTCGAGACGATGCTCAAGCTAATGGCATCGCGCGACCATATTAACGTTGTGGCAGACCAGATTGGGACCCCAACGCATGCGGACAGTCTGGCGCGCGCGCTATGGGCGTTGGCCGCGACTGACGCGCGCGGGATTGTCCATTTTACTGATGCTGGCATTGCGTCTTGGTATGATTTTGCCGTTGCGATTTATGACCTCGGCACGGCGGCGGGGGTGTTGGACAGCGCTGTCAGTATCATGCCAATCCCGTCGAGCGCATATCCCACGCCCGCCGCGCGTCCGCATTATTCGGTGCTCGACAAATCGGCGACTTGGAACATGCTGGGCTATACTGCCGATCATTGGCGGCATGAACTGGCCGCAATGATGATGAAGAAACGGAACGCTGAATGAGCAATCTCCTCGTCACTGGTGGTGCGGGCTTTATCGGCACCAACTATGTCCGCGCGCGCAGTGTTGCTCATGCCGACGCGCCGATCATTGTCCTCGATGCGATGACGTATTCGGCGAAGCGGTCAAATCTCGATGGTCTGACAAATGTGACAATCGTCGAAGGCGACATCCGTGACGAAGCGCTGGCCACGAAATTATTGCGCGATCACAAGATCGACACTCTTGTCCACTTCGCGGCGGAAAGCCATGTGGATCGGTCAATCTCCGGCCCCGATATTTTCGTTGATACCAATATCATCGGCACGCATAGCCTGTTGAAAGCCGCGCGCGCGGTGTGGCTCGACGGGGGTAGCGGGACACCGCATCGGTTCCACCATATCTCGACTGACGAAGTGTTCGGGTCACTCGGTGCGGAAGACCCTGCGTTCCACGAAGACACGCCCTATGCGCCAAATTCGCCCTATTCGGCGTCGAAGGCGGCGTCCGATCACCTCGTCCGCGCTTATCACCATACCTATGGTTTACAGACGTCAATGACGAATTGTTCGAACAATTACGGGCCGTATCAATTTACTGAAAAGCTTATCCCATTGTTCGTGATCAATGCGCTGACGGGTAAGCCGTTGCCGGTTTATGGCGACGGGATGAATGTCCGCGACTGGTTGCATGTCGATGATCATTGCCGCGCGATTGACATGGTGCTGGATGGCGGGCGACCGGGCGAAACCTATAATGTCGGCGGCGGTGAGGAATTGCCGAACATGACCGTGATCAAGACGATCTGCTCGGTTGTTGATGCGCTGTTCGCGGTGGATCCGTCACTCGCTGCGCGGTTTCCCGACGCGCCAGCAGCGAAGGGGCGGGCGACCGATGTGCTGATTACGTATGTCACGGACCGCGCAGGGCATGACAGGCGTTACGCGATTGATTGCCGGAAGTTAGAGGGTGAACTCGGTTATAAACCGGCGTTTGATTTTGAAGGCGGGCTGGCGGCGACAATCCGCTGGTATGTTGATAGCGCCGGTTGGTGGGGTCATTCCGCCTGAGTGAGGTGAAAGAGCAGCACGGTTTCCGGCATGGTCAGCGGTAATTGAAGGCCCATTGCCATCAGTGCGTCTCCCGAAACATATGCCTCTTTGAACAGCACATAAGTCGGCCAGACGCATTTGATGTGATAGCGTTTGGCGGGATCGAGCCCCGTCGGGATGAACCGCCCGGGCCGTGTTGCGCCATGGCCAGTCAGGAATGCGACGGACCATAGCGCTTCACGCTGATCGACTGAAACAACGCCAACGGTATTGAGGTCATCCGTTGTCTCCAGCCGCTGGAAATCGCCATGATGGATCAGCGCGCGGTGCTTCTTGTGGAGCGCAATCGCGGTCTTCAAATCAGCCAGATCGCTGTCGCTTTCAGTCAGCAGATTGGCCTCAACGCCCAAATGCCCCATCATCGCGGTGCCAGCGCGCATTGCCATCGACAGCCGCCGCCCGGTCTGGTGGCATATCGCGGGGCCGACGTGCGCGCCGAGCACATCGAGCGGCAGGAAGAAGGAACCACCGCGCTGAATCTGCTGGCGGTCGAGCGCGTCGTTGCTGTCCGATGTCCAGATGCGATCCGTCCGTGCGAGGATGCCATAGTCCGCCCGCGCCCCGCCCGATGAACAGGTTTCGATTTCGACCGTCGGGTGTGCAGCGCGAATCCGGTCGATCAGCGCATAGAGTGCCATCACCTGAGCATGCGCACGCGGCCGCCCGTGGACGTCGCCGGGATGGTTCAGATCACGGTTCATGTCCCATTTGATGTAGCCAATGACGTGGTCGCGCAGCACCGCGTCGATCCGTTCGAACAGATACTCGCTGACTTGCGTGCGCGAAATATCGAGGACATATTGATTGCGGAACGGGATTTGCTCGACGCCCTCCACACGCAACGCCCAATCGGGATGCGCGCGATACAGGTCGCTGTCGGGGTTCACCATTTCGGGTTCGAACCAGATGCCCATTTCCATGCCAAGGCCGGTTACAAAATCGATAAGCGGCGCAAGGCCTTCGGGATAGACATCATCCGAAACAAACCAGTCACCCAGCCCGCGCAGATCATCGCGCCTGCTGCCAAACCAGCCGTCATCAAGCACAAAGCGTTCGGCACCAATGGCGGCGGCGCGGGTGGCAATGTCTTTCAACCGGTCAATATCATGGTCAAAATAGACGGCTTCCCATGTATTGTAGTGGACGGGGCGAGGCTTAGCGCGGGTTGACGGGCGTAATAACTGGGTGCGCACGTGGCGGTGGAAATGCTGGCTAAGCCCCGTCAGGCCATTTGCCGAAAAGGCTGCAATTATGTCGGGTGATTGATAGGTTTCGCCTGCGGCCAGCCTGATCTCACCGGGGAAAAACAACGCACCAAGTGAAGCGAAAACGCGACCATCGTTCAACGTATCGACACGGATGCGGTGATTTCCGCTCCAGCCGAGTGTCAGTCCGAATGCTTCGCCACTGCTTTCGGTCGTTGCCTTGTCACACAATATGATGCCGGGGAAGGCATCATGCGAACTGCGTCCGCGCCGGTTTTCGCGGATATAGCCACCG
>JAYTWA010000194.1:0-4623 GCA_043743675.1 Sphingomonadales bacterium | reverse complement strand
CTCAGCGCACGTGGCGCGCACCGTGTCGCGCATAGTTTTGATGAGATTTCAGCATTGCTCGCGACTTAATGTGAGTTTTTTGCCTTTGAAAACATTGGCAGACACACCCGCTAATCCTACCAATTTTTTGTTACCAGCTTTCGCTACGCCACTTCTACTTTAGCCAATTTCGGAGAAAGTGTATGAATCGCAAGAACGGCTAAAAAATATACGATTGTGCATGCTGCGAATATCAGTGTGTAATTTCCACCAGTGGATTCAAGCACCAGACCCGTCGATTTCGCCATAATCATACCACCGATGCCTCCAGCAAATCCGCCTAGTCCTATGGCCGAACCAACTGCGCTTTTTGGAAATATGTCAGGCGGGATTGAAAGCAAATTGGATGAGAATGACTGGTGCCCTGCCAGCGCAACACCGATGACCACAACGGCCAACCACATATTCTGGATACCCGTCACAAACAAAAGCGGCAGCACGCAGCAACCGGAAATTAGCATCACTGTCTTTCGCGCAAAGTTTGCAGTCCGCCCGTTCTGGATGAGCCGCGATGACAGCCATCCCCCCGCAATACTGCCCATATCTGACAGCAAATACATGACAATCATCGGGAGCAACACAATTTTGAGATCGACATCGTAGGTCGATGCAAAATATTTTGGCAGCCAGAATAACATCAGAAACCAAACAGGATCAGTCAGAAATTTTGCAACAGCAAATGCCCATGCCTCGCGTTTGCGTATGAGACGGCTCCAGCCGATTTTTTCAAGTTTTTCGGGTGGATCATGTTCGATCCACGCGAGTTCGCCTTCGCTGACTTTACCGCTTTCGCGAGGATTGCTGTAAAGCAAAAGCCATAGCATGAGCAAAGTCGCGCCGAATGCACCAGTATAAGTGAACGTCTCGCGCCAGCCGAGGCCAAGTGTGACCATGAAGAAGGCCACTGTTGGTGCGGTCAAGATGACGCCGAAGGTCGTGGCGCTGTTAATCCATCCGATGGCATAAGCGCGCTCTTTTTGTGGGAACCATTCGCTACTGGCGCGCACGACTGATGGCCAGTGGCCAGCTTCGCCAACGCCAAGCACCACACGTGCAGCCATGAATGACGTTACTGATCCCGCAAAGCCGTGCGCAGCGTGGCCGATCGTCCAGATGCCGATTGCAATAGCGTAGCCAATTTTGGGGCCAAACTTGTCGATAAGCCAGCCCATGATGAGGAAACCGAACGCATAGGCCGCCTGAAATGCGGTAACGATGTTGCCATAATCATTTTCGCCCCAGCCAAGCTCTTTGCCGAGCGTAGGGGCAAGCAGACCAAGCATCGTGCGATCAATATAATTGACTGTGGTCGCAAGGATCAGCAACGCGACGATGGACCAGCGATGGCGACCTATTTTTAAGACAGGTTCAATTGCTTGACTGCTCATCGGGCTGTCCTTTCATGACGCACTGCGTAACCGATATTGCAGTGCATCGATGTAAAATCGCCAAAGCGCGCTTCGACAGTTTGACCCTGTGTAACCGTGTGAACGCCAGTTACCGCGCCAGATGATATAAGCATGCCGGGCGCAACCACGTGTCCCCGGCTGGCCAAATTTTCGATCAAGAACCGTATCGATTCAAATACGCCTCCTGGGAACGACTGGACGGTGCCGACGCCGATGATGCCACCGTCAATCAAAGTCGTGACCTGCCAGTTCTCGAAACCCAATGTGCGCCAGTCTGCAATTTCAGCGCCTAACAACAGGCCATTATTGTTACCAAAGTCAGATATGGTGACCATTGGACCTAAATCATTTATGCCAAGAAAAGGTGAACTGGCGATTTCAATGCCACAAAAGACAGCATCGACAAGAGTTAGTGCATCGTCTGTTGTGAAGCTGTTTTTGCCTGTTGCAGGTGCGGTGCCGATGCGAAACACAAACTCTGCTTCTGCTGCACCGAAGCCACCATCAAATACTGCGCCCGTAGGAATTTCTCCGGCAGATGCGGCTTGCACGCTTCGCGCAAATATCGGTCCAGCAAGGCGTGTTGTGCCCAGCTGTGCTAGCCAAGGCGGGTTAACGCGCCCGACTTTCCAGCCTAATATATCGTCTCCGTATTCAAGAATCGCGGCATCCTGAATAGCGTAGGCTTCCGCAAGTCCTTGAGGCGGGATGCCCGGATATTGGGCCAGCGCATGTGCCTCATGACGCGCGGATACAAATGCTTCGGCGATGCTTTGCACGTCGGATCTTGGTTCCAGCACGGCCTCTCCTCTATCCGGCTCCATATTTATGCACTAAAGGAAACCGGTGTCATTTGCAAGAATGCGCAGATGAATGGCATGGCATTTATGCTATGCAATAGACAGACGAGGCGTAAGGCAGACGAGATATGAAGCCTACGATCAATGATATTGCCCGAATTGCAGGCGTTTCGAAAAAGACCGTCAGCCGTGTCATTAACGATTCGCCATCTCTGACATGTGAAACCCGCGGCAAGGTGAAGGCCGTTATTGATGAATTGGGGTATGTGCCTAATCCGCAAGCGCGCGCCTTAGCTTTGGGCCGCAATTTCCTTATCGGCCTCGTTCATGACAACCCCAATGCGCAGATGATTCTGAATATGCAGCAAGGTATATTAGAAGGCCTTCGCGACACCGAATTCGCAATGGTGGTTCAACCGGTGAATCGATCTTCGCCTTCATTAATCGAGGATATGCGCGAATTTATTGTGCGGCAGCGGCTGTACGGTGTCGTTATACTGCCGCCTATTTCTGAAAATGATGCGGTAGCGCAAATGTGCGTTGAGGTCGGCTGCCGATATGTTCGCATGGGTTCAGCAGTGCTCGATGACAGTGCTCATATGGTTGCTTCAAATGATAGGGATGCGGTTCGCGAGGCAACGCGCTTCCTAATCGATCAGGGGCACTGCAATATCGCCGTAATAACTGGTCCACAGGGCTTTCGTTCGGCCACGGAGCGTTTCGCCGGCTTTGAAGAAGCGTTAATTGAGGCAGGGTTAAAATTACCGCGCAGTCACCGCGCACAAGGTGAGTATACCTTCGAATCCGGGCTGGCAGCAACGGAAAAACTGCTCGATCTCTCACCCCGTCCGACAGCGATATTTGCGTCGAACGACGAAATGGCTGCCGCAGTGCTTTATGCCGCACGGTTACGCGGCATATCAGTGCCCGACGAACTGTCGATTGTCGGTTTCGACGATACGCCGATAGCCTCCCGGCTATGGCCCCCTTTGACGACCGTAAGGTGGCCAATCGTAGCAATGGGGCGGTCAGCTGCGCACAAACTTATTGCAGGCGCGGTTCATGAGATCGACTTGAACAGCGAACCCTCAGAATTCCTGTCTTCGCTTATCCGGCGCGGGTCAGTTGCACCGCCGAAACTTCAGCCTTGAATATCATAATGACACCGGTTACCCAATAGTGCTTATTGCTGGCTCAGGCGCAGCTTTTGAAAGGATGTTTATGAAAATTGCGCTGATCACTGAAAATAGCCAGGCGGCAAAAAATGTAATAATTAATGAGGCTTTGACGACCGTTGCAGATCAATTGGGGCATCAGGTGTTCAATTACGGAATGTACACAGCTGATGACTCGGCTTCACTGACATATGTAATGAACGGTCTTCTGGCGGGTATAATTCTTAATTCAGGCGCCGCTGATTTTGTTGTAACAGGTTGCGGCACAGGCATGGGATCGATGCTTGCCTGTAATTCTATGCCAGGGGTATTTTGCGGGCTTATAATTGATCCGACCGATGCCTTTTTGTTCGGGCAAATTAATGACGGCAATGCGATTTCCATGCCATATGCTAAAGGTTTCGGCTGGGCTGCAGAGTTGAACCTTCAGGATGTTTACCGTAAACTGTTCAGCGGCGAGCGCGGTCTTGGTTATCCAAAAGAACGTGCCGCAATCATGGCAAAAAATCGTAGTATTTTGAAAGATATAAAATCAGCTTCGTGCCATGATATGCTGGCAGTGCTTAAGGGCGTGGATCAAGACTTGTTAAAAGCAACAGTCGCCGGTGAACATTTCGCCGAATATTTCTATGCCAATGCACAACGCGAAGACATTGCCACCTATTTGCGAAATTTATCGAACTGACATGTTCGCTGCGTTTAATCTTTCGGGTAAAACAGCGTTGGTGACCGGAGCCAATACCGGCATCGGACAAGCGATTGCGGTGGCGTTGGCTCAAGCCGGTGCCGATGTCGCGGTCGCGGGACGCACGGAGCCGACCGAAACGTTGAATCTGATTGGTGCGACTGGGCGTAAGGCCACAAATATCGTGGCCGACTTCGCCTCGACTGAGCCAGTGCAGCGCGTAATAAAAGAAACATTAGATGCGCTGGGACGTATCGACATCCTTGTTAACAATGCGGGGATTATCCGCCGTGCTGATTTGCTTGAATTTAGCGAAGCTGATTGGGATGCGGTGATCGATACCAATTTGAGGACTCTCTTTTTCCTTAGCCAAGCGGCGGCCCAGCATATGGTGAAGCGAGGATCGGGTAAGATTATCAACCTTGCGTCCCTGTTGACTTTTCAAGGCGGTATCCGCGTGCCGAGCTATGCCGCAGCTAAATCAGGCGTAGGGGGCGTTACCAAGGCGATGGCAA
>JAYTWA010000193.1:0-4188 GCA_043743675.1 Sphingomonadales bacterium | reverse complement strand
TGAGCAGGAAGATATTGACGAACTGCTCGCGGCGGGGCGCGGCTCGATAGACCCCGAAGGGCGGATGGTGCTGCACGCACAGCCGACGCTTTACACGCTCGATGGATTGCGCGGCGTGAAGAAGCCGCTGGGTCTGCACGCCGATACGCTGGGCGTTGATATTCATGTGGTTGCCGCTGACGGATCGCCGGTGCGCAATCTCGATCTGTGTGTGCGGTCTGCACATCTTGAAGTGAAGTCGATTGTCGCATCGCCGGTCGCGACGGGGATGGCGTGTTTGTCGGATGAGGAGCGCGAACTGGGCGTGGCGCTGGTCGAGATTGGCGCAGGCGTGACCAATGTGTCGCTCTTTGCAGGGGGGTTGCTGGTCGGCCTGACGTCGATCCCGTTTGGCAGTGCCGACATCACCGACGATATTGCGAGCGCGTTTGGTACCCGGCGCGCGCAGGCCGAACGGATGAAATGCTATTCAGGATCGGCGACGGCATCGCCCCGTGACAATCATGACATGATCGAAGTCGCGCCGCTGTCTACTGAAGACGAACCCGGCGAAACCGCACGGATAACGCGCGCAGCGTTGATTGCGGTGATCCGCCAGCGGCTTGAGCATCTGATGGGCGAAGTCGGAAAAGCATTAAAAGACCTGGGTTTTACTGGCCCCGTCGGGCGTCAGGTCGTGCTGACCGGCGGCGGCGCGGAGTTGAAGGGCCTGGCGGATTATGCACAAGGGACGCTGGGCCGCGCCGTTCGCATCGGGCGACCGCGTAATATAGTCGGACTGCCTGATGCGCATAGCGGACCGGGTTTCGCAACGCTTGCGGGTCTGGTCCATTACGCGGCATCGGATCCGGTAGATCTGCGTGCGATTGTTGCTGACGGGCAAATGGTCACGCGAATGCCGGTGAATGGATTTATGTCGCGTATGATGGCCGCTTTCCGGTCTGGTTATTAAAAAAATGCCGACTCGTTAATTTTTATAGTGAATCGGCGAATCGAATAGTGCACAAGAGTCAAGGGGACCATTTGAGTGTCCGCTTGCAATGTCGAAGGGGACATGAGGATGAGCATCGAATTTCTTGCACCTGAGGTGGACGAACTGCGGCCGCGGATTAGCGTGATTGGTGTCGGTGGCGCAGGCGGAAACGCCATCGCCAACATGATTGCATCGAATGTGCAGGGGGTCGACTTCATTGTCGCGAACACCGATGCGCAGGCGCTGAATACCAGTTCGGCAGAGCGCCGCATCCAGCTGGGTCTGAAAATCACACAAGGTCTTGGTGCTGGATCGCGTCCCGAAATCGGCAAAGCGGCAGCCGAGGAAACGATTGATCAGGTCGAACGCGCGCTTGAAGGCGCGCATATGTGCTTCATTGCGGCGGGCATGGGCGGCGGCACCGGCACAGGCGCGGCTCCGGTCATTGCCAAAGCGGCGCGTGATCGTGGCATATTGACCGTCGGTGTTGTCACCAAGCCGTTCAGTTTTGAAGGATCGCGTCGCCAAAAATCCGCAGAAGCCGGCATTGCTGAGCTTCAGAAGCATGTTGATACGCTGATCGTCATTCCGAACCAGAATTTGTTCCTGATCGCCAATCCATCGACGACGTTCAAGGAAGCGTTTCAGATGGCCGACGAAGTCCTGCAGCAGGGCGTTCGCGGGATTACCGACTTGATGGTTATGCCTGGCCTGATCAACCTCGACTTTGCCGACGTCCGTTCGGTGATGAGCGAAATGGGCAAGGCAATGATGGGCACCGGCGAAGCATCGGGCGACAATCGCGCGATTGAAGCGGCGGAAAAGGCGATTGCTAATCCATTGCTCGACGGCGTGTCGATGAAGGGTGCCAAGGGCGTCATCGTTTCCATCGTTGGCGGCGAAGACATGCGCCTGATGGAAGTCGACGAAGCGGCGAGCCACATCAAGGAGCTGGTCGATCCCGATGCGAACATCATCTGGGGTTCGGCGTTCAACAACGAACTCGAAGGGCGCATCCGCGTTTCGGTTGTTGCAACGGGTATCGAAGCCGAAGAATCGACCATGCCCGAACCCGCGCGGGTTTTTGCGTTCCCCGGTTTCAAGGCGAAAACAGTTGAAGTGCCAGCACCGGTTGCTGTGATTGAGGAAGAAGCGCCGCTGGTGTTGACCCCGCCCGAACCGATTGAAGTTGCCGAAGTTGTAGAGACGACCGTTGAAGACGATCTGGTTCTCGATACGCCCGTACAAGCTGATGCAATGGCAACGGATGATGGCGATGAATTGCTTCTCGAAGCTGTTGCTGCGCCGGTGACGGCAGTGTCGTTTGACGATACCAATCCATCAGTCGGCAGCCGCTGGCTCGCACCCGATCCGGCACCGGTGGTTGAAGATGTGAAGCCGGGTGGCGGCACTTTGTTTGAACGCATGTCGAACATTGCGCGCGGCGCGGCAAAAGTTGATCCTGATACTGAAGCAAAAGATCCGCTGGACATTCCGCGTTTCCTTAATCGCCAGAATAATCAGTAGTGAATTGGCCCCGGTGAAAGCCGGGGCCAATTTCGTCGGGCGCGTGCGTCCGCTTGGCGCGTGCAATATCTGTTACGCTTGCCCAACGCTTTTGCCGCCCTATTTTAGCGAGACATGATTTTGCGTCACAAGTTCTCGTTGGTGTTTGGCGTGGCCGTCGGCACACTTGCTATGCCTGTTAATGCCCAGATGGTGCAGCCCATCCCGGGTGTTACCGCGCCTGATCCCATCAACACATTGTCGGTACACTTGAGAACGCTTGCTGCAAATCCGCGTAATTTGTTCGCGCTGCTTGGTGCCGGGCAGGCGGCGATTGACGTGGGTGATCCCAATGCCGCGCTGGGCTTCTTTGCGCGCGCCGAAGAGATTGATCCGCGTAGCGGCAAAGCAAAAGCCGGGCTGGCGGCGGCATTGGTGATGCTTGAAAAGCCTGATGATGCGTTGCGTGTATTCGGGGAGGCACTATCGCTGGGCGTGTCCGATGACGACGTCGCAAAAGATCGTGGCCTGGCGTATGATTTGCGCGGTGACAATCGCCGGGCGCAAAAGGATTATGTGACGGCGTTGCGGCGTGGACCCGACGATGAAGTGACGCGACGTTATGCGCTCTCGCTCGGCATTTCGGGGGATCGGGCGCAGGCCTTGACCGTATTGGACCCTTTGCTGCGCAAACAGGATCAGGGGGCGTGGCGCGCGCGGGCGTTTATATTGGCAATGAACAATGACGTGTCGGGCGCAAACAACATCGCGCGACAGGTTATGCCGGTGGGGCTCGCAGGTACGATGTCGCCGTTTCTGTCGCGACTGGCGAAACTTAACGCGGCCGAACGTGCGCATGCCGTGAATTTCGGGACGATGCCGTCGGATGGGCAGACATTTGCGTCGGTTCAGATGGGCGACCCGTTTCGCCCGATCGGGCGTTTGCCCGCCAGCGGAAGCGCCGGTGATGGCTTGATCCCGTCGGGCGCGCCACTAGGGCGGACGACAGTTACAGCAGTGACGATCAAGCCAAATCTTGGCGCAGTTGCTGCACCCCCTGCTCCCGCCACACCCGGATTTACGTCCGCAGCACCGGTGCGGATGGGCGCACGGATTGGAACCCGCATTGCGGCCGTCGATCCTACCAAACTGCCGCCCGAAGCGCGTGGTGAGATGAGTGGCGCAGCGCGTGTCACAGCAATGTCTGCGATGCCGCCACCGGACAATGTGCGTGCGCCGGCTGCCGTCGTGGTGACGCCGCTTTCAATGCCAAAACCTGCACTGGTTCCGGCCCCTGTTCCGGCCCCTGTTATTGTCACGCCCGCGCCACAGCCCGTTCAAATTGAGAATGCAACGACGACCCCAGCGCCAGCCACAGCCCCGACCCTAACCCCAGTTTTGACCCCAACCCTGAATTCACAGCCATCACAGGCGATCACGACCACGTCGCCTTTGCCGTCGGTGCCCGCGATGGAAGCGGATCCCGGACTTGCACTACCTGCGCCGGGGTTTGTCGGGCCACCGAGCGCGCCGCCGTCAACGCCGCCCGCCGCCTTTGAGGTTGCCCCCGTAGTCACGAAGTCGGCCCCTGCGCCCGTCGTTGAAACCCCTGCGGCAGCGCCCATAAGTCGTCTTGCATCAATCCTGTCGGGGATTGAACCCGAGGCTGAAAGTGCGCCGGTTGCGTTGCCCACTGCTGTTGAAATTCG
>JAYTWA010000192.1:0-2512 GCA_043743675.1 Sphingomonadales bacterium | reverse complement strand
CACCACGAGCTTCATTGCAGGTCGGCCGATTTTCGGGACGTTGATCGCACTGATGGAAGATGGCTGGCCTGTGCTGGGCGTGATCGACCAGCCAATATCGGGCGAACGCTGGGTGGGCGCGACGGGCAAGCCGACTTTGTTCAACAATGTCCCCGCCAAAACTCGTGCCTGCCGCGCGCTCGACCAGATGGTGCTGGGCACGACCAGCCCGCATGCCTTTGGTGATAACGAAGCCGTGCAATTCCTTGCGCTAGCCAGCAAAGTCGCGCGGCGACGGATCATCTATGGCGGCGATTGTTATAATTACGGCCTTGTCGCGTCGGGCCATGTCGATTGCGTTGTCGAGGCGAGCCTGAAACTCCATGATTTTGCCGCATTGGTGCCGATTATCGAGGGCGCGGGCGGAACGATGTGCGACTGGGCGGGTGAACCGTTGAATGCCGACAGCGCGGGCCATGTCATCGCGCTCGGCGATGCCGCACGGCTTGAAGGTGTGCTCGAAGCGCTTGCCTTTTCGGGCCATTCCGACTAACGGCGGCGACTTCAAAGCACGACCCGCTACGAATCGCCTGGCTGAAAGGGCTGCCAAGGCGACTTCAGGGACGTCATTCGAAAGGACGAAAATGCCCAAACTGAAGACCAAGAGCGGTGTGAAGAAGCGCTTCACGCTGACCGCGACCGGCAAGCTGAAACACGGAGTCGCCGGAAAGCGCCACCGCCTGACGCACCATACCGCAAAATATATTCGCCAGAACCGGGGCACTTCGGTGCTGTCCAAGGCCGACACCTCGACGGTGAAGTCCTGGGCTCCCTACGGCCTGAAATAAGGAGGCCGGATAGATGGCACGGGTAAAACGCGGCGTTACGACGCGCGCAAAGCACAAGAAAATCCTTGAACAGGCGAAGGGTTTTTATGGCCGTCGCAAAAACACGATTCGTGTTGCGCGGCAGGCCGTCGAAAAAGCCGGCCAATATGCCTATCGCGACCGCAAGGTTAAAAAGCGCAACTTCCGCGCGCTGTGGATTCAACGCATCAACGCCGCGGTCCGCATGGAAGGCCTGAATTACGGCCAGTTCATGCACGGACTGAAGCTCGCAGGCGTTGAACTCGACCGCAAAGTCCTTGCCGATATGGCGATGAACGAAGGCGTCGTGTTTAGCACCATCATCGCGCAAGCGAAGGCGGCGCTTCCGGCTCAAGCAGCTTAAAGCACCCTTCCACTGAATGCACGAATGGGCGTGAGCGGGTTGCCGCTCGCGCCCATTTGCTTATGGGCTAAAGACAATGACCGAACACGACATCACATTGCAAATCGCCGCCGCCACTGACCTGAACGCGCTCGAGGACGTGCGGATCGCGCTGCTTGGCAAGCAAGGGAGCATTTCGGCGTTGCTCAAGACACTGGGCGGGATGACGCCGGAGCAACGGCAGGCCGAAGGGCCGCGGATTAACGGGCTGCGTGAGGCGGCGACGAACGCGATTGCGGCGCGCAAGGCCGAACTTGAGGGTGCAGCGCTTGATGCGCGTTTAGCTTCCGAGCGGATCGACATGACGCTCCCAGCCCCCGAAACCCCACGCGGGTCGGTGCATCCGGTCAGCCAGGTGATGGACGAACTCGCCGAAATCTTTGCCGATATGGGCTTTGCCGTCGCAACCGGCCCGGAGATTGAGGACGACTGGCATAATTTCACCGCGCTCAACATTCCCGAGAGCCATCCGGCGCGAGCGATGCATGACACCTTCTACTTTCCTGACGGTAAGTTGTTGAGAACACACACATCCCCCGTGCAAATTCGCACCATGACGTCGCACGCCGCAGCGCTGTTGCGCGAAGGCGAAAAGGACGCCCCGCCAATCCGCATCATCGCGCCGGGGCGGGTTTATCGTTCGGATTCAGACGCGACGCACACACCGATGTTCCACCAGATTGAGGGCCTCGTCATCGACAAGGGCATTCATCTCGGCCATTTGAAATGGACGCTCGAGACGTTCCTCAAGGCGTTTTTCGAGCGCGACGATGTGACGCTGCGCCTGCGCCCGTCCTATTTCCCGTTTACCGAGCCCTCGGTCGAAGTCGATGTCGGCTACACCATGGTCAACGGCAAGCGTGTCATCGGCGGATCGGAAGGCTGGATGGAAGTGCTGGGCAGCGGCATGATCCACCGCCGAGTGCTGGAAAATTGTGGCATCGACCCGAACGAATATTCGGGCTTTGCGTTTGGCACCGGCGTCGACCGGCTAGCGATGCTCAAATATGGGATGGATGATTTGCGGCCCTTCTTTGACGGCGACCTGCGCTGGCTCAAACATTATGGCTTTGGCGCGCTTGATGTGCCGACATTGAGCGGGGGTATTTCGGCATGAAATTCACGCTGAGCTGGCTCAAAACGCATCTCGACACCGATGTCGCTTTGGACGCGATTGTCGATTCGCTGACGCGCATTGGCCTTGAAGTCGAAGGCGTTGAAAATCCGGGCGAGAAGCTGGCCGCCTTCCGCATTGCCAAAGTGT
>JAYTWA010000191.1:0-2765 GCA_043743675.1 Sphingomonadales bacterium | reverse complement strand
GGCATTCAAAGCTGGGGCCGATTGCACAAATGGCCGATTGCCGAAGTGCTTGCGATCTCTCTGCTCATCGCGTTGCCACTGACGCTGGGCGTCATCGGTGCCGGGATTGTCATCCTCGATATGAACCGCCCGTCGCTGGGCGGGATGGTTCGCAATTTCATGCTGGTGGCGTTTGTGAGCGCGATCATCACGGGGATAACCTATGCCATCGGGAGCCGGCGCAAAGCGATCCTCGCACTGGCGACCGTCGAGCCTGTGCCCGTATCATTAGCCCCCGTTGACACCCGGTTCCGCGACCGCCTGCCGCTGCATTTGCAAAGCGCCCGGCTTTTGGCGCTCGTCAGTGAGGATCATTACCTCCGCGCCTATACCGACAGCGGCAATGCAATGATCCTGATGCGCCTGTCCGACGCGATTACAGAATTGGGTGGGGCGTCCGGCGCGCAAACACACCGCAGCTGGTGGGTGGCGCGCGATGCCGTGACCAGAGCCGTGCGCGGTGATGGCAAGGCCGTGCTGACGCTAAGCGACGGCACCGAAGCGCCGGTCAGCCGGACATATTATCGAGTGCTCAGCGCGCAGGGCTGGTTCAATTAACCCCGCGCGTCGAGCATTTCCTCGATCCGTGTAAACTTCTCCCGAGGCGCACCGTCGCGTGCGCGGGCGATTTCGGCGGCTTCGATCCGTTGCCAGTCGCGGAAGGTGACGACATCGATACTGCGGCTTTCTAAAAGCGCATCAAGCGCTGGGCGGCCCGCTTTGCCTGCGCCGTTACCAATGTCCGCCGTCATAAGATCGACAACGGCATAGCTATCGGGTCGATTGGTGCCTATGGTGCCGCTTGGCCCGCGTCGCGCCCAGCCGACGCAATAGAGACCGGGCAGTATGCGCCCTTTGTCATTTGCAAAGCGACCGCGCCCATGTTCATAAGGGGCACCTTCGATGGGTGGCGTTTGATAGCCGATGCAGGCAACGACCAGGCTCGCCGGGATGGCATAGGTTTCACCCGTGCCCACTGACCGCAGATCGGCATCCAATTTCGTCCGTTCAACAATGACCCGTTCAGCGCGGCCATCCCCCTCGATGCGCACGGGCATGGCAAAGAAATCAAAATCAATGGCCAGTGCTTTGCCCTTAAGCGGTTCGGACGCGAAAGCACGGAGATGTGTCACTGACTTGCGGATGCCGGGTTCGAGCAGCGCATCATCCTCGACCGGCGGCAGATCGCCCGCATCGACAAAAGGTTGCGCACGTTCGAGATGACCAAGCTCACCCAGCTCCTTCGGTGTCATCGCAATCTGGTGCGGCCCGCGCCGCCCCAGCACCGAAATCCGGACAAGGCCTGACGCATCCAGTGCATCCAGCGCGTGGCGGGCAATGTCTGAACCGGCAAACTCACCACGCGTTTTGGACAAGATGCGCGCCACATCAAGCGCAACATTGCCATTACCGATGACAACCGCACCGGGGCCAGTCAGCACGGGGTCCAAGTCAGCGTGGTCAGGATGGCCGTTATACCAGCCGACAAAGGCCGCAGAACCGACAACGCCCGGCAAATCTGCACCCGGAATATCCAGTGCGCGGTCATTCGGCGCGCCTGTCGCCAGCACCACAGCGTCATACATCGACTGCAGTTCGGCAATGCTGACGTCTTTGCCCACCGTTACATTGCCGACAAAGCGCACGGTGTTGGACAAGTTGACCGCTTCATATCGGCGATACACGGCCTTGATCGATTGATGGTCGGGCGCGACGCCGGACCGGATCAGGCCATAGGGAACCGGCAGACGGTCAATAATATCGACGCGGACGCCATCGCCAAATACCTTCTGCACGGCTTCGGCCGTATAATATCCCGCCGGCCCCGAACCAACAATTGCGATATGGCGCATCGCATCCCCTTTTGTCGTTTGAAACCATGCTAACGGCTTGGCGGGGGCTGGCAAGTGGCGATGGGCGCGCTATGCGGCGAGCCATGGACCCCATCGAAGCCATCGCTGTTGCTCTCGGGCTTGTGAACATCACGCTGATCATCCGGCGAAGTGTCTGGAACTATCCTTTCGGGATCGTGATGGTGGTATTGTACGCGCACATCTTCTGGGCTGCGAAGCTCTATAGCGATGCGGGCTTGCAAGTCTTTTTCCTGCTGGTGCAATTCTATGGCTGGGTTGCATGGTCGAGCAAACAGGGCGACGACGGCCTTGTGATTGTCGATCAGATGGGTGCGCAAGCGCAGATCATTGCGGTCATCGCTTCGATTTTCGCTATCGGCTTGTGGGGAACGATGATGCACCAGCTAACTGATGCGGCCTATCCTTATTGGGACGGGTCGATTGCGATGCTGAGCGTGGCCGCACAGATCATGATGACGCGGCGTTTGATTGAGAATTGGGCGTGCTGGATCGTCGTTGACGTTCTTGCCATTGGCCTGTTCGCGGTCAAAGGGCTGTGGCTGACGGCGGGGCTTTATGGCGTGTTCCTTGTCATGGCGACTTATGGCCTGATCGAGTGGCGGCGAAAGCTAAAGGCGGCGTGAGGACAGTGTGCCTGCATGGCCCGGAAAGTGTCGGTAAATCGGTTCTAGCGACCGAGCTTGCCGCACATTTCGATACAGTCTTTGTTGCTGAATATGGGCGCACTTATTGCGAGCAGTTCGGTACGCAACTCGACAACAGCGACCTTCTGATCATAGGGAAAACCCAGTCTGCAATGGCAGATGGGGCGGCGAAACAGGCCAAGCGGCTGTTGATCATTGATACTGATCC
>JAYTWA010000190.1:0-4056 GCA_043743675.1 Sphingomonadales bacterium | reverse complement strand
CCGACTTTGATGTAGTTGGCACATACCCCTTTTCGGTGATCGTCAGCGTGACGATCTGGGTCTCTGGTGCAGCTAGGGATGCAACGATCGCATCGTGCGACTCGCTCGCGACGAGCACATTCTGAACGGCTCCAATCAGGCGTAGTGACGTTCCAGCGCCACTGCGTTCCGCCACCGTAAACAGCCCATTTTGCGGCACCATCTGATCGCGCACGTCTGACGAACGCAGCGACACACCGGTGATACCCCAGTCGCGGTCGCCCGCTGCCATCGCATCATCGGTATAGACCGCCTGATGCGCGCGGTGGAAAGCGCCGATCCCGAAATGGACTATCCCGCTCTTCTGATCTTGGCGATCATAGGCGGGTTTTAAAACATGGTCAGGCAGCAAGGCTGCTTTTGCGGCGGACAACCTCACAATTTATAGGCCTTCTTCGCCAAGGTGTACGACAGATCGACCGCGAGTTCCGCCGCTTCCCAATCTTGCAGCCGGTGTTCGGCAACAAGTTGCGCAAGGAAGCCGCAATCGATGCGCCGCGCCACATCATGCCTCGCTGGGATTGAGAGGAAGGCGCGGGTGTCGTCGTTGAATCCCACCGTATTATAGAATCCCGCCGTTTCAGTCGTGGTATGGCGAAAGCGGCGCATTCCTTCCGGACTGTCATGAAACCACCAAGCGGGTCCCAGCTTGAGCGCGGGATAGTGCCCCGCAAGCGGTGCCAGCTCACGCGCGTAAACCGTCTCGTCGAGCGTGAAGAGGATAATGGTCAGCCCGGGTACATTCCCGTATTTTGCCAATAAAGGCCGCAGCGCGTGCACATATTCGGTCGTCATCGGGATGTCGGCGCCCTTATCGCGCCCGAAGCGATCGAAGATGAGCGGATTATGGTTGCGGAACGCACCGGGATGAATTTGCATCACAAGCCCGTCCTCAACGCTCATCCCCGCCATTACGGTCAACATGTGCGCGCGGAAAAGCTCCGCATCGGCAGGCGTGAAATCCATGCCAGTCACGCGCGCAAACAGCGCCTCGGCCTCGATGTCTGACAGGTCGGCAGTTGCAGCGGTCGGATGGCCGTGATCCGTTGATGTCGCCCCCATCGATGCGAAAAAGGCGCGGCGCTGGCGATGCGCGGCCAGATAGCCAGAATAACTGAACGCATCCTCGCCGGTCATCGTCGATAGCGTCTTTAAATTGTTGCGGAATCCCTCAAACTCGGGATCGACGACGGGGTCGGGGCGATAAGCGGTGAGTACCCTGCCTTGCCACCCACTATCCCGGATCGTGGCGTGATGCCGCAAGTCGTCAATTGGCGACTCTGTTGTCGCGATCACTTCGATATTGAAACGTTCGAACAGCGCCCGTGGCCGAAATGCCGGGGTCGCCAAGGCTTCGGTGATCGTGTCGAAATAAAGATCCGCCGTTTCGGGTTCAAACTCAACATCTAGTCCGAACGCCTCAGCAAACACCCAGTCGAGCCAGATGCGCGATGGTGTTCCTCTGAAAAGGTAATAATGGTCGGCAAGAATACGCCATGCCGCACGGGGATCGACGGGCGCAGGCATTGACCCGCGCTTAGGCGTCAGACCGATCGCTTCCAGTGATATGCCTTGGCTGTAGAGCATTCGAAAGACGTAATGGTCGGGATGCAGCAACAACTCGGCGGCATTGGTGAACGGCGCATCGGTTGCAAACCACTTCGGGTCGGTATGACCATGAGGGCTGATGATTGGAAGACCCGCAACCTCGGCATAGAGCTGGCGCGCAATCGAGCGAACTGTGGGATCGACCGGAAAGAGGCGATCTGGGTGCAGAGTCAGGGGACGAGGCACGATGTTTATCGATCCTATAACACTGTTGAACGAGCAAAACGGGCGCGGGTAGAGGCGAGAGCTTGACGAGCGTCTTCGACCGCTTTTTCTTCAGTTGTAAACAAAAGATGGTCGATAACTGCCCCAAGATGTTCGCGCATTGCAACCCTTGCCGCAGCCGGATCACGCGCACGCAATGCTTTGAGAATGGCGCTATGCTCTGCGACGACGGGGCGAACGTTGGCTGTTCGCGCCTTGGCGTGCAGCAAAGCGCACTCCGGAGAGGTCGACCGTAAGCGCCAAAAATATTCGATGGTGCTAGCGATAGCGGTGTTCCGCGTCGCGCGCGCAATCAGCATATGGAAATCGTGGTCTGCCTCTTCCGAAACACCTGGCAGGCGGTTCTCATCATCCATACGGTGCACAAGATTTTTGAGACTTTCAAGTTCCGCATCTGTAATCTGCGTCGCAGCGAGCGCGGCAGCCTCACTTTCGAACAACAACCGTGCCTCGGTTAATTCAAATGCGGTAATATCGAAGCCTTGTTTGTCTTTGTCTCTTGGTAGACGCACGACATAGGCGCCGGACCCTACACGAACTTCTATCAGGCCTTGAACCTCGAGCGCGATCATTGCCTCCCTCACAGCAGGACGGCTAATGCCAGTTTCCACTGACAATTCACGTTCAGCAGGAAGCCGATCGCCGATTGTATAACGACCTGCAGCGAGGTCGTTGAAAATGTGACGAGCAAGCTTTTGATAAAGACGATCGGTTCCAACTGCGGCATCAAACGCTGTTATACTATATCCGTCTTTTTTTGCCGCGCTTCGAAAAAGCAGTGCCATATTCACTCCTAAAAAAGGTCTTACCAATTTTGTTGAATTTGGCAAGTCCAGTGATATAGTCACATCAATAACAGAATATGCGGCATGACTCGAAACGGAAAATACAACCTTATGAAAATTCAATCAGCAAAAGTGATCGTTACATGCCCTGGACGAAATTTCGTCACACTCAAAATCGTCACGGATCAGGGTGTTTATGGCATCGGCGACGCAACACTGAATGGGCGCGAGCTCTCGGTCGTGTCGTACTTGGAAGATCACGTCATCCCGTGCCTCATTGGCATGGATCCGCGCCGGATCGAAGACATCTGGCAATATCTTTATCGTGGTGCCTATTGGCGGCGCGGCCCGGTGACGATGCGCGCGATCAGCGCTGTCGATACCGCCCTGTGGGACATAAAGGGCAAAATGGCAGGGATGCCGCTTTATGACCTGCTGGGTGGCAAAAGCCGTGACGGGATCATGGTCTATGGTCATGCTAATGGCAGCGACATTGCTGAGACGGTCGATGCGGTCGGTCAGTATATTGATATGGGCTATAAGGCGATCCGCGCGCAGACGGGCGTGCCCGGTATCAAGGATGCCTATGGCGTCGGGCGTGGTAAACTCTTTTATGAGCCTGCCGATGCGGCATTGCCCTCGGTCACCGGCTGGGACACGCGCAAGTCATTGAACCATGTGCCAAAATTATTCGAGAAGCTGCGTGACACCTATGGGTTCGACCATCACCTGCTGCACGACGGCCACCATCGCTACACGCCGCAGGAGGCCGCCAATTTGGGCAAGATGCTGGAGCCCTATCAGCTCTTTTGGTTAGAAGATTGCACCCCCGCAGAAAACCAAGACGCGTTCAAACTTGTTCGACAGCATACGACCACACCACTGGCTGTCGGTGAAATATTCAACACGATCTGGGACTGCAAGGATCTGATTCAGAACCAGCTGATCGATTATATCCGCTGCACTGTCGTGGGGGCCGGCGGTATCACGCACCTGCGGCGTATTGCAGATCTCGCAGCGCTCTATCAGGTGCGCACGGGATGCCATGGCGCAACCGATTTATCACCCGTCACGATGGGTACTGCGCTACACTTCGATACTTGGGTGCCCAATTTTGGTATTCAGGAGTATATGCGCCATACGCCGGAAACTGATGCCGTGTTCCCGCACGACTATCGCTTCGAAGCGGGAGAGATGTCTGTCGGCGACGCACCGGGGCATGGTGTTGACATCGACGAAAAACTTGCTGCCAAATACCCCTACAAGCCTGCATATCTGCCCGTTGCACGGTTGGAGGACGGGACTATGTGGAACTGGTAGTGGACGATTAACCGATCGTAACTAGGGCAATGACTCACCAGCGCAGCTGGTGCGAAGCGGCGGCGGTCATCTATGCGCG
>JAYTWA010000189.1:0-3767 GCA_043743675.1 Sphingomonadales bacterium | reverse complement strand
CGCCCGATCCCACGCGTGCCGTCATCATCGGCAATCCAGATGCCGCCATGACTTGCGTAAAGTGCGGGGTGGGTGATTATCAACACCGCATCACTTTGCGGCACAGCGAACGAAACGGCAACAGATTAGCGGGGGCTTTGCAGCTGCTCTAAAAGCAATTGGTGCAACCCTGCGACATTTGGTACGCCCGTAATCTGAAAACGATCCGTTGTCCGATCCCCGTCGCTGTCAGTCGAGCTGCCCGTCTCGACTGACAAATCGCCGGCGCCGTCCCCGCGCTCTTTCAGTGTAATCGGGCCTAATTTGCTGAGTTCGACACTTTTTACGGTCCGATCTTTGCGATGCGTCAAAGTCACCAAACGGCGGTTGGTCAAAGCATGAACCATGTGTGCCGCATCTGCGCGGACAATGAACGGCTGGCGCAACATGAACACACCGACGGCAATAAATGGCGTCCCCCACAATGGAAATACCCAACCCCACCAAGGCGCGAGGCCCACATTGGCCTGCCCGAACGATGACAGATACGCCGCCAGCGCGATCCCCGTCCACAAAAGGCTGAATGCCGTCCACGGCACCGCGAACAAATACATGCCAAAAGCGATATTCAGCCGGTTCGGATCGGGCATCGCCAGCCACAGCACGTCTTCGCCAACCGCAAGATCGCGACGCAGCTCGCGTTCAAGTCGCGCAGCTTCAGGCGTTGGCATTGCATTCATGCGCCTTAGTTACCCGCAAGCGGTGACAAAAGACTTAAGCCTGCGCTAGGAGGCAATGATGCCTGATCAAAACGAAATCGTCCGCACTGCCGCCCTCGACTCAAAGGCCTGGCCCTATGAAGAAGCGCGCAAGCTGCTCAAACGCTATCCAGACGGCAAGCCAAGCGGCGCACCGGTCATCTTCGAATGCGGCTATGGCCCTTCCGGCCTCCCCCACATCGGTACGTTTAACGAAGTGCTGCGCACGACGATGGTGCGCAACGCATTCCAAACGCTGTCGGATGCGCCGAGCCGGCTGATCGAGTTTTCGGACGATATGGACGGCTTGCGCAAAGTGCCGGACAATGTGCCCAATGCGGCAATGCTCACCGAACATCTCGGCAAGCCACTATCGCGCATTCCCGATCCGTTCGAAAAGTTCGAAAGTTTCGCCGCGCATAATAACGCAATGCTGCGTGACTTCCTCGACCGGTTCGGTTTCGACTATGAGTTTATTTCGTCATCCTCGCAGTATGAGAGCGGCGCATTTGATGACGCGATGAAAGGCGTCCTGCGCAATTATCAGGCGATCATGGGTGTGATGCTCCCTACGCTGCGCAAGGAACGCGCGGCGACTTATTCCCCTATTCTGCCGATCAGTGCGAAAACGGGGATTGTCCTGCAAGTCCCTGTCGAAGTGGTCGACGCCGAAGCTGGCTTGATCCGTTTTAATGACGGCGGCGACATCGTGACGCAATCGGCGCTGGACGGGCAAGCCAAGCTCCAGTGGAAAGACGACTGGGCAATGCGCTGGGTCGCGATCGGCGTTGATTATGAAATGTATGGCAAGGATCTGATCGACAGCGGCCAGCAGTCGGGCAAGATCGCGCGTATCCTTGGCGGGCGGCCGCCCGAGGGCTTCGTCTATGAAATGTTCCTCGACGAGCTGGGCCAGAAGATTTCGAAATCAAAAGGCAATGGCCTGACGCTCGAACAATGGCTTGATTATGGCACGCAAGAGAGCCTGTCTTTCTTTGCCTATCGTGAACCCAAAAAGGCGAAAGCCCTGCACATTGGCGTCATCCCGCGCGCGGTCGACGAATATTTCCAGTTCCGCGGCAATTATGCGGCGCAACCCGTCGAACAAAAGCTCGGCAATCCGGCGCATCATATTCATAATGGAAATGTCGCAGCCGACGTTCCGCCTGTGACGTTCGGGTTGTTGCTCAATCTCGCGGGCGTGCTGGGCGGCGAAGCGACAGCGGATCAGGTGCGCGCTTATCTGAGCAACTATATAGACGGTGAAATTTCCTCCGAACTCAACGCCCTCATCGGTCACGCGCTCGCCTACAATCGCGATTACGTCGCGCCAACACTAAAGCGCCGCAAGCCCTTGTCGCACGAAGTTGCTGCACTCGAACGCCTCGACCGCGAACTTGCCGCGCTGCCCGAAAGTGCAGACGGCGTGACGATACAGGATATTGTCTATGCGATCGGCAACGAGGCAGGTTTCGAAAAGCTGCGCGACTGGTTTCAGGCGCTATACGAAACGCTGCTGGGGTCCAGTCAAGGGCCGCGCATGGGCAGCTTCATTGCGCTTTATGGCGTCGAAAATACACGACGGCTCATCGCAGAAGCGCTGGGCTAATCCACAGCGTTTCGCGCGAACAGCTTGCGGTCTTCTGGTTTGAATCCGAAACGCCAGATTGCCCAGCAATAGAAGGCCAGCATAGCGGGAACGCCGATGATAAGCTCGCTCCATTCGGGTGTCGCCGTTGCAATGCCACCGATCCCCGCTGCGACGGCGCTTGCGAGCAACAATGGCCAGCGCCACAGTGAAATTGGCGCGCCCAGCAAGCGCGCGGCAAGGCGCGATTTTATGATTGCCGACACACCAAGCGATGCCGCGAGCGCTGCTGCCGGACCCGCCGCTTGCCACAATTCTGGCCAACCCCGTTCGCGCATGGCGAGAATGAACAGAAACGAAAGCCCCGCCTGAAGCGCGAGCGCACCCAGCGAAATCATCATATTGCGGTGGCGTGCAATATAAACCAGCGCCGCTTCGCTGACCACCGCTGTCGCCGCCAGCACTTCGGCCAGCAACAGGAACGCCAGCGCGCCATTGCCGCCGACAAACACCCCGCCCTTGCCGATAAGCCCCATGATGGCCGCGCCCGGAATCCCCAGCGCAAGCGCAATCCCGGCTTGCGCGGCGAGTATCCAGAAGCCGACCTGGCTGATCGCGGCAGCAATCGCGGGACGGTTTCCTGCTTCCAGATTGCGCGTGATAACCGGCCCCAGCACGGGATCGAAACTGGTCTTCAGTTTTTGCGGCAAGGACGCGAGATTTTGCGCCACATAATAAACGCCAACAGCGGCGGGCGATACAAACAGGCCAAGGATGGCAAGATCAATCCGGCGCGACCCCCATTCAATCGCATCCGCTGCCGCAAGAGGCAGGTTGCGCCGCGCCAGAGGAATGAGACTTTCGGAGGGCCGCCACGCGCCGGGCCATTTATACGCACGCACAAACGGGATGACTGCTGCAACAAAGGCCGTTGCCATCGACAGCGCATAAGCCGCCAGCAAGCCATCCCGGATCGACCACCATGACAGCGCGAATGCAGCGATGCTGATTGTCCACGGCTCGACAATCGCACGCGCCGTCACGGTAGCGCGGACATTAAACCGATAAGCCAGTGCCGCCAGCATGACATCGGTTGCGGCGATAAAAAAGATCACCAGCGGCAGCAGGCTTTCAAGCCCGTTCAGCGTGCTGTTGGGAAACATCGCTTGCGGGAACAGGATCAACGGCACTGTGAACAACGCCGACGCGCCAAGCACCAGCAGCAGCGCATCCCATACAACATGCCCCGCCCCGCGCGGATCGTTGGTCAGCTGCAGCGCCAAACCGCGTTTCAACCCGAGCGTAGCTAGTTGGGCGGCAAACTCAACAACCAGCACCGCATAGGCCATCCGACCAAGCACTTCCGGCCCGTAAACCCGTCCGGCAATAAACAGAAACGGCACGCGCGCGGCTAGGCGCAGGATAAAGCCAAACACATTCGT
>JAYTWA010000188.1:0-9706 GCA_043743675.1 Sphingomonadales bacterium | reverse complement strand
TCGGGACAGAAATATAAGCATTGCCACGGGGCGTTTGTTTGATCTGATATGGGGCTGATCACTGCTTTCTTTGCCACGGCGCTGCTTTACGCAAGCGTCGGGTTTGGTGGCGGTTCGACCTACACAGCACTGCTGACGCTGACAGGCACGGATTTCAAACTGCTCCCGTTTGTATCGCTGGTCTGTAATGTGATTGTCGTGACGGGTGGGACGATCAGGTTTGCGCGCGCTGGATTGGTGCCGTGGCGCAAAGTGCTGCCTCTCGTTGTGGTGTCGGCACCGATGGCATTGCTTGGCGGACTGACGCCAATCAAGCAGCCAGTTTTCATGACAGTGCTTGGGATTAGTCTTTTGGTCGCAGGCGCACTGCTCGCTTTGCAGCGCGAAGCCCGGATTGAAAGCATGGCGGTCAAAAATAATGCGGTCGCCGATGGCGTGATGGGCGGTGCCATTGGGTATCTTTCGGGTCTCGTCGGAATTGGCGGCGGTATATTCCTTGCACCGGTGCTTCATCTCATGCGCTGGGGTGAAGCGAAACAGATCGCTGCAACAGCGAGCTTCTTTATTCTTGTGAATTCAATTGCGGGCCTAATCGGACAATCGATCAAGCTGGACAATTCCGGTGATCTTGGTGCCGCTTTTGCCTATTGGCCGCTGGCTTTGGCGGTTTTTTTGGGGGGGCAGGTCGGCAGTTGGCTTGGCGTTAATATCTTGCCACCGGTCATGGTCCGCCGGGCAACGGGTATCCTGATCCTGTATGTTGCAGGTCAGTTGCTTTGGAAAACCTTTATTGCTTGACGAAGACGTCAATCAAGCGGACACTATAAGGTATGGAACATTTTGATGTGATTATCGTCGGCGCGGGCCTGTCGGGCATTGGTGCCGCGCGGCATTTGCAGTCGCGTTGTGCCGGTAAATCCTATGCGATCCTTGAGGGGCGCGAAGCGATGGGTGGCACCTGGGATTTGTTCCGCTATCCGGGCATCCGGTCGGACAGCGACATGTATACGCTGGGCTATAATTTCAAACCATGGCTGGGGGAAAAGTCGATTGCCGATGGAGCATCGATACGCGAGTATATCGAGGAAACGGCACGCGAAAATGGGATTGATGCGCATATCCGCTATGGCCACAAAGTCGTCAGTGCGGACTGGTCGACTGCCGATGCGCGGTGGACGGTCACGCTGGCCAATGGCGGGCGTATGACCGCTGGCTGGGTTATGATGTGCAGTGGCTATTATCGCTATGATGCCGGTCATGCGCCCGAATTCCCCGGCATGGCCAGTTTTAATGGCACTGTGGTTCATCCGCAGTTCTGGCCCGACGATCTTGATTATACCGGCAAGAAGATTGTCGTGATTGGCAGCGGCGCGACCGCAATGACGTTGGTGCCAGCAATGGCAAAGACGGCAGCGCATGTGACGATGCTGCAACGGTCGCCAACCTATGTTGCATCAATTCCATCGAAGGATGCGATTGCCGGGCGTCTGAGCAAAATGCTGCCAAAGGCGCTGGCGTATCGCGCGGTGCGGCTCAAAAATGTTATCACTAGCATGACTTTATTTTGGCTGGTGCGCAAAAATCCGGGGGCAGCGAACAAGCGGCTTGTTGGGTTGGTCCGCGATGCACTTGGCCCCGACTATGACGTCGATAAACATTTTTCGCCGCGATATAATGTGTGGGACCAGCGCGTTTGTGCGGTGCCCGACGCGGATCTGTTTGATGCGATCAAAGCGGACAAAGTGTCGGTCGTGACCGACACGATCGACACAATGACGGAAACGGGTGTTCAGCTGGCATCGGGTGACACGCTTCCCGCCGACATTATCGTAACCGCGACGGGAATCGAGATGCAGTTGCTGGGCGGGGCCGAATTGTTCATCGACGGCGTCAAAGTCGCGATGCCCGAGACGATGATCTACAAAGGCATGATGATCGGTGGCGTGCCGAACCTCAGCTATGTCATCGGCTATAACAACGCCTCATGGACACTGAAGGCGGATCTCAGCAGTGCGCACGCCTGCCGTATCCTCAACCATATGGACCGGCGCGGCTATGTTCAGGTCGTGCCCAAACTTGATCCCGCCGAAATGTCAGACGGTAATTTCTTCGGGCTGACATCGGGCTACCTGACGCGCGCGCAGGCCTATGTCCCCAAGCAGGGCGTGCGCCATCCGTGGAAAGTGCACCATAATTATGCGCGCGACTATGCGTCGCTGAAGCTGGGCAAAGTCGATGACGGCGTATTGCAGTTTTCGCGGGCGCTCAAAGCCAGCCGCGCCGCCTGAAATACAGATAGGGCAGGATTGCCGACGCGATCATCAGCAACAGCGCGAGCGGATAGCCGTAAACCCACTTCAATTCGGGCATGTGATTGAAGTTCATCCCGTAAACCGCGCCGACCAGCGTTGGTGGCAGCAGCATTACCGACGCGACCGAGAAAATCTTGAGGATAGCATTCTGCTCGATGTTGATCAGGCCGAGTGAGGCGTCGAGCAGAAAGGTGATGTTGATCGACTGGAATCCGGCGTGGTCGATTAGCGATTCGATGTCTTCGCTGAAGCTGCGCAATTGTTCGCGCTGCTCGGGATCGCCGCGGAAATGCGAACAGCTGGCGAGGAAGGTGAGCAGGCGCGCGGTGCTGCCCGCCGTTTCGCGGGCCTTGGCAAGCATGTTCTGGCAATTGCCGATGCGGACGAGCAGTGCTTCGAGTTTGAGCGCCGGTATGCGCCGTCCCCGCTCGGACGCTGACCGGCGAAAGATATGTTTCGACACCGTGTCGATTTCGCCTGCGATCTGCTCGAGCGAATCCGCCATCCGGTCGATGATCGCATCGAGCAATCGGACCATTGTTTGCATTGCGGTGCCAAGCAATTCGGGTTGGCGTTCAAGGTGGCTAGTAAATGTGCGGAATGGTTTGGGATCGGCATAGCGCACCGTAATCAGGTATTTCGGCGTCAGAACAAAAGAGATTGGCGCGGCAACCGGATCATCCTCCTCAAGCCCCGACAGGACGGTCGCGGTCATGTAAACCGCGTTGCCCTCTTCATAAAGACGGCTTGATGGCTCGATCTCGGCCATCTCCTCGCGCGTCGGGATACTTAGTCCGATAATGCGCTCAACCAGTTGTTCTTCGGCATACGTCGGTTCGAACAGGTCGATCCATATCGTATCCGGCGGCAACGCAGCGCTGGTTTCGGGATCGATGATCGTCGCAACTGCGGCGGAGGGGTGAAACACCTTCAACATGCAAAAGGGCTAGCGCAAAGCAACAAGACACGGCAATCCCTGCCGCACGATGGCGGCATATTCCTTCTCCGATGCGGCACGGGCGATTGTCGAAACCGGCCGCTGGCTTGATGCCAAAGGCTGGGCCCCGGCGACGTCGGGCAATTATTCGTGTTGCCTTGATGACGGCAGCTTTGCAGTCACCGTATCGGGGCGGCACAAGGGGCGGCTTACTGACGAGGATGTGATGCGTGTAGACAGCGCGGGTATGTCGCTTGACGGCAAACTGCCCTCGGCGGAGACCGCGCTGCATCTGGCGATCTACGCGAAGTTTCCGGATGTCGGCGCGGTGCTGCACAGTCATTCACCGACGGCCGTTGGCTTGACGCGGGCCTATCCTGATTTGTCGGATTGGGAGTTTGCCGGACACGAAATGTTGAAAGCATTGCCGGGGATAGCGACACATAAAGCGCGTACATTGCTTCCGATTGTCGATAATAGCCAGGACATGAGCGCGATCTGGAACGCGGTTTCGCCTGCGCTGGCCCAAATACCCGCTTATTTGATCCGAAGCCACGGACTCTATGGGTGGGGCGTCAATATGGCTGAAGCAGAGCGGGTAATCGAGGCGGTCGAATGGCTGATCATGGCCGAACTGGCCGAAGCACAATTCAGGAGCGGATTATGAGCCGGTTGCAGGTTTTTCGCGAGGATGATGCGACGACGCCGCTTTTGCAGACCGAAGACGGTGACATGATGGCGTCAACCTTGCGAGAAATCGGCGTGCGCTTCGAACGCTGGCCCACACGGGAAGCCGGCGATGATGTTTTGGCTGCCTACGCGCCCGAGATTGCCGCGCTGAAAGCCGAGGGCGGCTATCAGACGGTCGATGTCGTCAGCGTTACGCCCAATCATCCTGACCGCGCGGTGATGCGGACAAAGTTCCTGTCCGAACATACCCATGCCGAGGATGAAATACGGTTCTTTGTTGGCGGCGAGGGGCTCTTCACCTTGCACCATGACGGTCGTGTGTTCGACGTTCTGTGCACCGAGGGCGATTTGATGTCGGTGCCCGCAGGGATGAAGCACTGGTTCGACATGGGCGCGGCCCCGCACTTCACGGCGATCCGGCTGTTCGTGAATCCCGACGGCTGGGTCGCGGAATTTACGGGCGACCATATTTCGGATCGTTTCCCGCGCCACGTGTCCACCTAAATGCCCGTCCGCGCAATCCTGACCGACATTGAGGGGACGACGTCAAGCATCAGCTTTGTGACCGAAACGCTGTTCCCCTATGCCCGAGCACGGATGGCCGATTATGTCGCCGAACATGGCGGTGATCTGGCGCAGGTGCTTGGCTGGATGGATGTGGATGCAAAAGAACCGGTGCTGAAGGACATTCAGGGCCGGATCTGGGCCGAGGGATATGCCGACGGGATGTTGCGGGGGCATGTGTATCCAGATGCTGTGGCGGGGCTGCGGCAGTGGCATGCAGCTGGGCTGGCGCTCTATGTGTTTTCGTCCGGATCGGTGGCGGCGCAGAAGCTGATTTTCGGGCATAGTGTGGCGGGGGATTTGATGCCGCTGTTTTCGGGCTATTTCGATACGACGACCGGGCCAAAGCGCGAGGTAGCGTCCTATTCCCGGATTGCCGATGTCATCGGAATGGCGGCTGGAAAGATTCTGTTTTTGTCCGATACACCGCAGGAAATTGCGGCAGCGCGCGGGGCGGGAATGCAGGCGTTGCTGATCGACCGTGATAACAACGCAGGTGACATCGCTTCCTTCGATGAGGTGCGCCCGTGAAACTCGACGGCACCCAGACCCGATCGATCATGCGGACTGATGATGGCTGCGGCGTGCGGATTCTAGACCAGCGACGGCTGCCGTGGGACGTTGTCTGGGTTGAACTGCGGACGCCAGAGATCGCCGCCCAGGCCATCCGCGAAATGTGGGCGCGCGGGGCACCGCTTTTGGCGATGACGGGGGCATATGGGCTGGCGATGGGGCTGGCTGGGGATGCGTCGGACGCGTCGCTGGGGCGCCATCATGCGATTCTGCTGGCGACACGTCCGACAGCGGTCAACTTGCGCTGGGCGTTGGATGAAGTGCGCGATGCCGTGCTGCCATTACCTGCCGAGCAGCGTGCGGCTGCTGCTTTTGCCCGCGTTGATGCGATTTGTAACGAGGACGTGCAACTGTGTCGCTCGATTGGGGGACACGGGCTGGGGCTTTTGCAGGCACTCCACGCCAAGCATCCCGAACGCCCGCTCAACATCCTGACGCATTGCAATGCGGGCTGGTTGGCGACGGTAGATTATGGAACAGCGACCGCACCAATCTACCTTGCGCATGACGCCGGTATTCCCGTTCATGTCTGGGTCGATGAAACCCGGCCACGCAACCAAGGCGCGCTGCTGACGGCGTTCGAGTTGAGTGAACATGGCGTGCCGCACAACGTTATCGTCGACAATGCAGGCGGGCATTTGATGATGCGCGGACAGGTAGACGCGGTAATTGTCGGTACCGACCGTGTGACCGCGAACGGCGACGTCTGCAACAAGATCGGCACCTATCTGAAGGCGCTGGCGGCGCATGATAACGGCGTGCCGTTTTATGTGGCGCTGCCCTACACCACGTTCGATCCACAGACTGCGACAGGTGCGGATATTGTGATCGAAGAGCGCGATGCAATCGAAGTGACGCATGTGGCGGGCGAGGGGGGTGATGTCCGTGTCACGCAGTCGCCGGGGTATAATCCGGCGTTCGATGTGACGCCCGCGCGACTCGTCACGGCTTACATCACGGAACGCGGCATTCTTTCAAGCGCCGAATTGAGCGTCGCATAGTCCTTCGCAAAGCAGAGGCGGATGATGTTGGTTATGGGCACTTGCGGGTAAAAGGCGGACACAGGAATAGCGGCGACGCCGTGATTGCGTACAAGCGATTCGCAAAAGTCGGTGTCAGTTTGAATAATGCCCGACGCGGTCAGATCGACTGACAGGAAATAGGTCGCTTTGCTGGGCAAGACTTTATAACTGAGGCTTGTAAGCCCGGTCGTCAGATATTCACGTGATTTGGCAAAATCGCTCTGCATCATTTTGAAATAGCTGATGTCCTTGCCCAAGCCATAGGCTGCGGCACTTTGCAGATTGGGCGGCGTTGTGAACGTCAGGAATTGATGCGCTTTTGCGAGAACCGCCGCGATCGTCGGTGCCGCGCACATCCAGCCGACTTTCCAACCGGTCAGTGAGAATATCTTTCCGGCCGACCCAATCTTGACCGTACGCTCGCGCATACCGGGCAATGTCATGAGCGACACATGTTCGGCACCATCGAAGATGACATGTTCCCAAACTTCGTCCGATATGGCGATGGCATCATGTGCAATGCAGAAATCGGCGATAAGCGCGAGTTCGTCATGCGTTGCCATCGATCCGGTCGGGTTGAGCGGATTGTTGAGAATGACGAGCTTTGTCTTGCGGCTTCCGGCAGCGGCCAATGCTTCGGCAGTGATCCGCCATTCGGGCGGCTCGAGGCGGACAAACTTCGCAATGCCGCCTGCGCGCTGAACCAGCGGTAGATAAGCGTCGTAGACGGGCGGAAACATCACGACTTCGTCGCCGGGCGAGACGAGCGCTAAGATCGCGGCTGCCAATGCTTCCGTTGCGCCTGATGTGACAATCACTTCATCGGATGTGAGGTCGAGTCCCTGATGCACTGCGTAGTGCTTCGCCACAGCATCGCGCAGGACAGGCAAACCTGCCATCGGTGGATATTGGTTCGATCCGTGAAGCAGAGCGTGCGCGGCGGCTTCAACAACGTCGGCCGGGCCGTTGCCATCGGGAAAACCCTGGCCGAGATTAACCGCGCCTAAATCGCGGGCAAGACCGGACATTTTTTCAAAAATCGTGGTGCCGAGCGCGGTGTAAATTGGGTTCATTCACAACGGCCTCAAGCTATGGCTCCCCGGGCCTGATTCGAACAGGCGACCATTCGATTAACAGTCGAACGCTCTACCGCTGAGCTACCGGGGAACATAGGCAGGCGCGGCCACTAGCATCGGATTCGCAGGTAGCGCAAGTCACACGATGAATTGTTCCATCGCGATGCGATCATCAAGCGCATGTTCGGGGTCAAACAGGAGTTTCAGCATCGACGTCCGGTCAATCGAAACCGTGACTATTGCGACATCGCGGACTTCACGCTGATCAGCAACGGCCGAGACAGGAC
This sequence comes from Sphingomonadales bacterium, assembly GCA_043743675.1. GTDB lineage: Bacteria > Pseudomonadota > Alphaproteobacteria > Sphingomonadales > Sphingomonadaceae > Sphingomonas_O. The sequence goes on along the minus strand of JAYTWA010000188.1, from coordinate 2,245 downwards.
GCTTGACGTCGTCGAGAACGCGGAACTTCACGGTGGCTGTTTCGGGCAGGATTGCGCCGCGCCAGCGCCGAGGACGAAAAGGGCTGATCGGAGTTAACGCAAGCAAAGCGGAGCCTAAGGGAAGAATTGGACCCTGCGCCGACAGATTATAGGCAGTAGACCCGGCTGGCGTCGCGACAAGGACGCCGTCACACACGAGTTCTGGGATAACGACGCGGTCGTTGACGGTGACTTCGAACTTTGCCGTCTGGCGCGTTTCGCGGAGGAGCGAGACTTCGTTGATCGCAGGCAGCGTGATGCGTTCGCCCTCGACAGTTTCGGCTTCCATGCGCAGCGGCGTGACATTGAACTGCTTGGCCGTTTCGATACGCTGGTCGAGCCCCTTTGCGCGCCATTCGTTCATCAGAAAACCGACAGTGCCCAGATTCATACCGAAAACGGGCAGGATACGACGTGCTTCGAGCATCGCGTGCAAAGTTTGCAGCATGAACCCGTCACCGCCCAGCGCGACAACCATATCGGCATCCTTAAGCGGCACCCAGTCGCGGCGTTCCTTTAGCGCTTTCGCGGCGTCTTCGGCAGCCGCCGTGGGCGACACGAGAAGCGCACGTTTGGGTTCGGCGACACTCATCCGCCCGTAACGCTCATGTGACGGGTTGTAGCGGGGGTGCTGAGGTCAAAATCGTGGCGACGCGGTTTCAGGCGGAGCGCCGTGTCGACCGCGTCATCAACAGCGTTTTCATCGCCCGACCGAAGCGCTGCGCGCAAATCGACTTTGTCTTCATGGCCTAGGCACATATAAAGCTGTCCCGATGCCGAGACACGTATGCGGTTGCAATTGTCACAGAAATTGTGGGTCAGCGGCGAGATGAGACCGAGCGTCGCATCGAGTTCGGGCACTGTCCAATAACGCGCAGGGCCGCCGGTCTTTCTGTCGCTGGGGATTAGCGTGTATTTCGCTGCGAGAGCGTCTTGCACGACGGTTAGCGGTAGGAAACGATCCGTGCGGACGTCGTCGATCTGACCGAGCGGCATGGTCTCGATAAGCGAGAGGCCGAAACCCTGGTCACCACACCAGACGAGCATCGATTCGATTTCGTCCTCGTTAAGTCCTTTGAGTGCGACCATGTTGATCTTGATCGCCAGTCCTGCGGCTTTTGCGGTGGATATGCCCGCCAAGACGCGGTCGAGATCGCCCTGTCGGGTGATGTAGCGGAACCGCTCAGGATCGCGCGTGTCGAGGCTGACATTGATCCGGCGGATACCAGCATCGTGCAACGGTTCGGCAAATTCGGCGAGGCGCGTGGCGTTGGTTGTCATCGTCAACTCGTCAAGACCATTGCCGATCAGTCGTCCAATCCCAGCCGCCACCTGCAACGCGCCGCGACGTGCAAGCGGTTCACCGCCCGTCAGGCGGATCCGTTTGACGCCGCGCGCGACGAACCGGTGCGCAAGCTCTACGATTTCCTCAAGGCTCAAAACCTCGCTGCGCGGCAGGAAAATCATATCTTCGGCCATGCAATAGCGACAGCGCATGTCGCAGCGATCAGTAAGCGACAGGCGCACATAATCGATGCGGCGCCCAAAGCCGTCATTCATGATAGGGCCAGAAGAAACGATTGCGTTCACCGGCCCTAGCTAGGCGCAAGATGCCGTTTCAGCAATTGCCCAGTTGGCGAAGGCACGATGGCAGGCTAGCAGAAGCGAAACGGGGGCCATGCTTGACGCGATTTCCAACATCCGAAGCCTTGAGCACGCCGGTCTTCCTAGTGGCGGAAGCGCGGGCCGATGCTTTGGCTGCCACGCTAACGGCCATCGGCTATCAGGTGCTGGTGTCGGATGGCGCGGTGGATGCGGCGGCGCGATTTGTGACGAGTGGTGCAGCGGTCTGCATCATTGACCTTGACGGGCATCATAAGGTTGGTCTCGATGCCTTGACGGGCGCTGCGACATTGCAACGTGCAGCGACGCTTGTTCTGTCCGATCCCGATGATCCGTCGCTTGACCGGATGATTGCAGGCGGCGCGACGCATTATTTGCCACGGCCCTTTGCGGAAGCGGATCTGTTGCGCGCGCTGCGGCTAGCGGATCGTCATGTCGAGCGGTTGCGCGGGCGGCGCGAGCGGCGTGTGGCGCGTGATTTGTCGTTCGCGGTCGAAAGCGAAGTTGGGGCACGCGAACGAATCGCTGCGCGGCTGGCTGATAGTGATGCGCCACTCGGCCTGTTACTGATCGCATTTACGCG